>NC_015684.1:3352500-3595748 GCF_000218565.1 Afipia carboxidovorans OM5
GGCTCAATCTGAAGCGACAATCGCTTGCAGCGCCGCCCCCGGCGCGTGTTCGTCCGCGAAGAAAGAGAAACGAAGACGGCGGCGTCCCGCCAATGCAGCTCAACGATCTGGCGATCTGTTGGCCACTGAATGTTTCTAAAACGATCCGATAGATAGCGTGAGCCATCTGAAGGATCATCCTTAGAAAGGAGGTGATCCAGCCGCAGGTTCCCCTACGGCTACCTTGTTACGACTTCACCCCAGTCGCTGACCCTACCGTGGCCGGCTGCCTCCCTTGCGGGTTAGCGCACCGTCTTCAGGTAAAACCAACTCCCATGGTGTGACGGGCGGTGTGTACAAGGCCCGGGAACGTATTCACCGTGGCGTGCTGATCCACGATTACTAGCGATTCCAACTTCATGGGCTCGAGTTGCAGAGCCCAATCCGAACTGAGACGGCTTTTTGAGATTTGCTAGGGCTCGCGCCTTTGCATCCCATTGTCACCGCCATTGTAGCACGTGTGTAGCCCAGCCCGTAAGGGCCATGAGGACTTGACGTCATCCCCACCTTCCTCGCGGCTTATCACCGGCAGTCTCCTTAGAGTGCTCAACTAAATGGTAGCAACTAAGGACGGGGGTTGCGCTCGTTGCGGGACTTAACCCAACATCTCACGACACGAGCTGACGACAGCCATGCAGCACCTGTGCTCCAGGCTCCGAAGAGAAGGTCACATCTCTGCGACCGGTCCTGGACATGTCAAGGGCTGGTAAGGTTCTGCGCGTTGCGTCGAATTAAACCACATGCTCCACCGCTTGTGCGGGCCCCCGTCAATTCCTTTGAGTTTTAATCTTGCGACCGTACTCCCCAGGCGGAATGCTTAAAGCGTTAACTGCGCCACTGAAGAGTAAACCCTCCAACGGCTGGCATTCATCGTTTACGGCGTGGACTACCAGGGTATCTAATCCTGTTTGCTCCCCACGCTTTCGTGCCTCAGCGTCAGTATCGGGCCAGTGAGCCGCCTTCGCCACTGGTGTTCTTGCGAATATCTACGAATTTCACCTCTACACTCGCAGTTCCACTCACCTCTCCCGAACTCGAGATCCTCAGTATCAAAGGCAGTTCTGGAGTTGAGCTCCAGGCTTTCACCTCTGACTTAAAGATCCGCCTACGCACCCTTTACGCCCAGTGATTCCGAGCAACGCTAGCCCCCTTCGTATTACCGCGGCTGCTGGCACGAAGTTAGCCGGGGCTTATTCTTGCGGTACCGTCATTATCTTCCCGCACAAAAGAGCTTTACAACCCTAGGGCCTTCATCACTCACGCGGCATGGCTGGATCAGGCTTTCGCCCATTGTCCAATATTCCCCACTGCTGCCTCCCGTAGGAGTTTGGGCCGTGTCTCAGTCCCAATGTGGCTGATCATCCTCTCAGACCAGCTACTGATCGTCGCCTTGGTGAGCCGTTACCTCACCAACAAGCTAATCAGACGCGGGCCGATCTTTCGGCGATAAATCTTTCCCCGTAAGGGCTTATTCGGTATTAGCACAAGTTTCCCTGTGTTGTTCCGAACCAAAAGGTACGTTCCCACGCGATACTCACCCGTCTGCCACTGACGTATTGCTACGCCCGTTCGACTTGCATGTGTTAAGCCTGCCGCCAGCGTTCGCTCTGAGCCAGGATCAAACTCTCAAGTTGGACTTGAACTTTGAACCGGCTGATCACAACGTTTGACGAGGTCCCACCATTGCTGACCCAGGTTCTTTCGAACCAAGCTCAACTTGCTGTCTGCGATTCACATCGCTGACAACGATGGTGTAACCTTTGAAACGTGTACCGCCGAAGTCTTTCGTCCGGTCCCGACCTGAAAGCCGAAGCTCTCAAACCCGAGACCCGCAAGGACTCCGCCGTCCACGTTTCTCTTTCTTCATCTTTACTTGTCAAACAGCCCGGGATCGAAATCCCAACAGGACCGAAATCCCAACAGGACCGAAATCCCAACAGGACCGAAGTCCCAACCCCTATCTTAAAGCTCTCCGACGCCAAATAACAACCGACAACTATCGGCTGTTACTTCACTCACCGGAATGAGGAACCTCAAGAATGCGTCGTCCTGCCCTACCGAAGGTTGGGCGCCGCCGCACCGGAGTGGGCGGGTTATAGGCCGCCCTCTCGTCGCTTGTCAACGGCCTTGTCAAGAAATCGTCGCATCGCACCAAATTTCAAGAAGCCCCCTAAATGATTGGCTCTTTTGCACCTGACGCCGCACTTGAGCCACATTCCTCAGACGTCCTCACCAGAATAAATTGCCGGCTCGAACCCGGCATGTTCCGAAAATCGGCGTTTTCGGCTATCAGTGTCTCACCCCGCGGGGGCGGTAGATCGACCGAACGACGTTTTAAGCGCGGCACGGCCCTCCGGGCCGGCTCGAACACACCACGTTGGGGGCCACGGCTTGCAGCACAAGACGACAGCCGGACAATACGGGCGCGCCACGATGATCGATCTCGGTCACGAGCCGCCGCTGTCTGTCGATGGCACTGAAGCCGCCGTAATCGACCGCCGCAGTGTCTCCGTACAATGGTTCAGCGGCACCATCCTGACGGGCCTTTGCGGCGCAGCCCTGATCGGCGGCGCCGTTTTTGCGTCCCTTGATGGCGAGACCACCTTCGCCAAAGTACCGGAGCGTATGGAAACAGCGCTCCGTGGCGCTTTCGGGGGTGCCGACAAGAACGCGATCGCCCGCAAAAGCGACCGCCTGCCACCGGCCAGCGACACCGCGGCCGCCCGCCAGGTCATCAAGGTTTCGATGGTCTCGAAGTTCGGCAACCGCGAGGTCGTACGGGTTCGCCCGTTCGTGCGTATCGCGGGCAACCTGTCGCTCTCTTCGGGCGAGCTCGCCTCCAAGGTCCCGCCCTTCAATGCCCAGCGGTTGCTGACGGACACCTCCAGTTCGTCCAGCGCCGAGAGCGATTCCGCCAATAACCCGGGTGCTGCCGCCGAGCCGGACGCCGAAGTCTCCTTCGTCATGCGCGATCTCGGCGGGGTGCTTCCGCATGCGAAAATCGCCGCGACCGTGCCCGCGGAAGAAGTTCTGATACAGGTCCGCAACGCCTCGAACTGGCGCGGTAATTCCGGTGTCCGCTACGCCTATAACGGCTCCTCTGGCCTGAAGATGGCCTATGCGTCGGAAGGCGGCATCGACCCCTATCGCGGCTTTGAAGCGCGCCTCGTGCCGGAGAATGTCACCCTGCTCGCCAAGACCCGTGATCAGGCGACGGGTGGTGCAACGGCGCCTGAGCGGGTCCGCGTCGCCAAGAAAGGCGAGACGATCGAATCGATCCTGCGTGAAGAAGGCGCGCCGCCGAGCGACGCCCGCGCCATCGCCACCCAACTCGGCCAGCGCGGCCGTGATGGCGGACTGCGCGAAGGCATGAAGCTGCGCATCCTGATGGCCCCGGCCGCTCCCGGCCTGCCGCTGCAGCCCGTGCGGGTGATCGTCGCCAACGAAACCGCGATCGAAGCGGTCGCCGCGCTCTCCGACCTCGGCAAATACGTCGCCGTCGACGTGCAGAGCTTCAACGCTTCTGCCGGCACCGCCGCCAATGCGAACGACGACGATGACGACGAGGAGGATGACGGCACCGGCATCCGCCTCTACCAGAGCATTTACGAGACGGCGATGCGCGACAAGGTTCCGCAATCCGTCATCGATGACATGATCCGGATCTACTCCTACGACGTCGACTTCCAGAAACGGGTTCAGGCCGGCGATTCGTTCGAGGTGTTCTTTGCCGGTGAAGACGAGGCGCCCTCGCCGACCGAAAAACCCGAAGTGCTCTACGCCGCACTCACCACCGGCGGCGAAACCAAGAAATACTATCGCTTCCAGACCCCCGACGACGCCGTCGTCGATTACTACGACGACACCGGCAAGAGCGCGAAGAAGTTCCTGGTCCGCAAGCCCGTTAACAACGCCATCATGCGTTCCGGCTTCGGCGGCCGCCGCCACCCGATCCTCGGCTACACCAAGATGCACACGGGCGTTGACTGGGCGACCGCCTACGGCACGCCGATCTTCGCTTCCGGCAACGGCGTGATCGAGAAAGCCGAGTGGGAAGGCGGCTATGGCAAGTACATCCGCATCCGCCACCCCAACGGTTACCAGACCGCCTACGGCCATATGAGCGCCTATGCCAAGGGCATCGAGCCCGGCAAGCGGGTGCGGCAGGGCCAGGTGATCGGCTTTGTCGGTTCGACCGGCATGTCGACCGGCGCTCACGTCCACTATGAAATCCTGGTCAACGGCCGCTTCGTCGACCCGATGCGCGTGAAGCTGCCACGCGGACGCTCACTCGAGGGTGGCCTTCTCACTGCGTTCGAAAGCGAGCGCGACCGGATCGATGCCATGATGGCAAGCCGCTCCGCACCGAAGGTTGCGCAGACTCAGCCGGTCGCAGCCCCTGCCCCGGCCAACCACATTCCGAGCCTGCCGCCGATTTCGAGCAAGATCTCGGATACCCAGGCCAGCATCCGCTAAAGAAAAAACGCGGCTGACACCAGCCAGCCGCATTTCATGAATGATCGCCTGAAGCGCGCTTAGTTCATCATCCGCTTCGGCGGCGCCTCGGCCTCTTCATCCTCGATCCGAGAGGCAGGCTTGCCGTTGAAGGTCAGCCCGGTCTTGCCGGCCGAGATTTTCACCGTCGCACCGTCCAGCACCTCGCCCGCCAGCACCATCTCGGCGAGCGAATCCTGCACGCTGCGCTGGATCACGCGCTTTAACGGACGCGCGCCATAGGCCGGGTCCCAGCCCTTCTCCGCGAGCCAGTCACGCGCCTTCGCATCAAGATGGAGTTCGATCTTGCGATCCTCGAGGAGCTTGCGCAGCCGGTTGAGCTGGATGTCGACGATCCGGCCCATCTCGCTCTTCTGCAGGCGATGGAACAGGATGATCTCATCAATGCGGTTCAGGAATTCCGGGCGGAAGTGCGTGCGCACCATGCCCATCACCTGATCGCGCACCGCGCCCGTATCCTCGCCCTCCGGCTGGTTGACGAGGAATTCCGCGCCGATGTTCGAGGTCATGATGATCAACGTATTGCGGAAGTCGACGGTGCGGCCCTGACCGTCGGTCAAACGGCCGTCGTCGAGCACCTGCAACAGGACGTTGAACACGTCCGGATGCGCCTTCTCGATCTCGTCGAACAGCACGACCTGATAAGGCCGGCGCCGCACCGCTTCGGTAAGCGCACCGCCCTCGTCATAACCGACATAGCCCGGAGGTGCACCGATCAGCCGCGCGACCGAATGCTTCTCCATGTACTCGGACATATCCATGCGCACGAGTGCGGTCTCGTCGTCGAAAAGATATTCGGCGAGCGCTTTGGTGAGCTCGGTTTTGCCGACGCCGGTGGGGCCCAAGAACATGAACGAGCCGATCGGCCGGTTCGGGTCCTGCAAGCCGGCACGCGCACGCCGCACCGCGGTCGAGACCGCGCGCACCGCCTGTGCCTGACCGATGACACGCTGGCCGAGCATCTCCTCCATACGTAGGAGCTTGTCCTTCTCGCCTTCCAGCATCTTGTCGACCGGCACACCGGTCCAACGCGACACCACCTGCGCGATGTTGTCGGCGGTAACCGCCTCGTCGATCGTGGACGTGCTCTCGCTCGCCTCGACCGCCGCGAGCTTCTTCTCAAGCTCCGGGATGCGGCCGTAGGCCAGTTCACCCGCGCGCTGGTACTCGCCCTTGCGCTGGGCGTTGGCGAGTTCGGTGCGCGCCTGCTCGAGTTCGCTCTTGAGCTTCTGCGCGTCCGAAAGCTTGCTCTTTTCCGACTGCCACTTCGAGGTGAGGTCGGCCGACTTCTTCTCAAGTTCGGCCAGATCCGTCTCGAGCGTCTGCAGCCGGCTCTTGGAGCCCGCATCGGTCTCCTTCTTCAGCGCCTCCTGCTCGATCTTCAGCCGCACGATCTCGCGGTCGAGCGAGTCGAGCTCTTCCGGCTTGGAATCGATTTGCATCTTCAGCCGCGCCGCCGCCTCGTCGACGAGGTCAATCGCCTTGTCTGGCAGGAAGCGGTCGGTGATGTAGCGGTTCGACAGCGTCGCCGCCGCGACCAGCGCGGAATCGGCGATGCGCACGCCGTGATGCAGTTCGTATTTCTCCTTGAGGCCGCGCAGGATCGAGACCGTGTCCTCGACGGTCGGCTCGGAGACGAACACCGGCTGGAAGCGCCGCGCCAGCGCCGCATCCTTCTCGACATGCTTGCGGTACTCATCGAGCGTCGTCGCGCCGATGCAGTGCAGTTCGCCACGCGCCAATGCCGGCTTGAGCAGGTTGGAGGCGTCCATCGCGCCATCCGCCTTGCCCGCGCCGATCAGCGTGTGCATCTCGTCGATGAACAGCACGATGCCGCCTTCGGCGGCAGTGACTTCCTGCAGCACGGCCTTGAGCCGCTCCTCGAACTCGCCGCGATATTTCGCGCCGGCGATCAACGCGCCGAGGTCAAGCGCCAGCAGCTTCTTGTCCTTGAGGCTCTCCGGCACGTCGCCGTTGAGAATGCGTAAGGCAAGTCCCTCGACGATGGCGGTCTTGCCGACGCCGGGCTCACCGATCAGCACAGGATTATTCTTGGTGCGGCGGGAGAGAACCTGAATGGTGCGGCGGATTTCCTCGTCGCGGCCAATCACCGGATCGAGCTTGCCGTCACGCGCGGCCTGGGTGAGGTCGCGGGCATATTTCTTCAACGCGTCATAGGCGTTTTCCGCCGACGCGCTGTCGGCGGTACGGCCCTTGCGCAGCGCGTTGATCGCGGCATTGAGGTTTTGTGGCGTAACACCGCCCTGAGCGAGGAGCTTGCCCGCCTCGCTTTCCTTGTCGAGTGAGAGCGCCAGCAGAAGCCGCTCAACAGTCACGAAACTGTCGCCGGCCTTTTCCGCAGCCTGCTCGGCGGCCGAGAACGCGCGCGCGGTTTCCGGCGCGAGATAAATTTGCCCCGCTCCGCCGCCTGAGACTTTCGGCAGCTTGGCGAGCGCCTGTTCGGTTGCCTGCAGGATCGCTCGCGAGTTGCCGCCGGCGCGGTCGATCAGACCGCCCGAAAGCCCCTCGCTGTCATCGAGCAGCACCTTCAGGATGTGGAGCGGCGAGAACTGCTGATGGCCCTCGCGCAGCGCCAGCGATTGCGCCGACTGAATGAATCCCTTCACCCGGTCGGTATATTTCTCAATATTCATACGATGTTTCCCTCAGCCTGCGCGGGCGCCTCGAAAGCACGCCCGCCACATCTTCAATGGGTGGGACCGGCATTGCACCGGCTCGACCACAATGTGGGCACAGTGTAGCTCCGGCGGAAGGGGGCGCGGCCCAATTTCGATGCCGGGATATCAAGTCCCCCATGCGGCTCCGGCGCCGTGGCGCGCGGATCGTAAAAACGCTAGAAGGCGGCATGCTTGACCCATCTCATGGCACAGTGGCGGGCCTCTACCGCTACCCGGTGAAAGGGCTGTCCGCCGAGGCACTGCCCGGCACGACGCTGTTGCCCGGCCAGACCGTCCCTTGCGACCGCCGCTATGCCATCGAGAACGGGCCGATCGGATTCGATCCGGAGCATCCCCGACATTTCCCGAAACTGCATTTCCTGATGCTGATGCGGCACGAACGCCTCGCTACGCTGCAGACCCGGTTCGATGATGCAACGGATGAACTCAGCATCGTCTACAACAGCCGCGAGGCGGCACGCGGCAATCTCGAGACGGCGCAGGGCCGTGCGGCGATCGAGGATTTCTTCGCGGAGAATTTCACCCGCGAGCTGCGCGGCCCGCCGAAAATCCTGTCGGGACCGAACCACAGTTTTTCCGACGCGCCCAACAAGGTCGTATCGATCGTCAACCTCGCGAGCGTTGCCGCCGTCGAGGAAGCACTCGGCGCGCCGCTCGACCCGATGCGGCTGCGAGCGAATGTCTATGTGCAGGGATGGCCGGCGTGGTGTGAGCGCGGAACTGCCGGCTGCGAATTCATGATTGGGGAGACGCGGCTGCGCATTGAGCGCGACATCGTGCGATGCGCCGCGGTGAATGTCGATCTCGTCACGGCAGAGCGCGATCTCGACGTGCCGGCCACGATGCAGCGCACCCTTGGCCATCAGCATTGCGGCGTCTATGCAGAAGTCATCGCCGGAGGTGATATCACCCCCGGCGACCCTGTTCGGATTGTATCGGGAAGCTAACTCAGCTTGCCGGCATCACGTAGGCGTAGATGCGCCCGCGGGAGTAAGGCGCTTCCGCAACGCGGCGGCCATGGTTGCCGGAAATGATGATCGGGTTGCCCTTCGCATCGATGCCGCTGACGACACCGACATGACCGCCGCGACGGCCGCGTGACATCACTGCGATCGCGCCGACCTGCGGGCCGGAAATGCGACGGCCATACTTCGCAAACGAGCTCGCCATGTCCGACCCCGTGCCGCTGTGGCCGGTGCGCTGCAGAACCATGTTCATGAAGCGCGCGCACCACAGGCGCGAACGGCCGGTCGGATTGCCGCCGATATAACGGCGCGCCTCGGCCACGAGATTCGATCCGCCAAATCCACCACCGAAGCTGCTCTCGCCGCCCAGCGACGCATTGGCGTTGCTTGACTGCGCCTGCGCGCGAAACGCTCTCCACCGCGCCGCATGGCGAGCGCCACGCACGCGATGGCGACGGACGTGATGACGTTTGTGAGCATGATGATGGCTCGCCTGATGGGCATGCGACTGCGCATGATGATGGCGCGGACGCGCCTCAGCGGTGTTGGAGATCGCCACCACCGCAACGGCGCACGCGACACAAGCGGCAAGACGCAGCGGCAGGAGAGAGGTCTTCAGTCGATACATTCAAAGGTCCTTTTACGCATTCATGCGCGCGCAAATACAACGCGAACGCAACATGGCTGCGTATGACCGATCCGGATATGGCGAGAAAACGGCACGATATGCTCGTGCATGACAGGTATTCGCTACGCGGGTGAAACCCGGTCACTTCGCAGCGAAAATCAACGAAATGCCCTACTTTAGCCGCTTAGATTAACCGCGCCGCGTGAGCAAAAACACGCCCTGTTCGCCGAACATGTTCCAAAACCACCACGGCGCATTGAGCCGTAACGGCCTGCCATAGAGGTCCAGCGCGACTGCACGCTCCATCTCGACATTGATCTCGTCGCAGAGCTGGACGAAATCCTTGATGGTGCAGAAGTGAATGTTTGGCGTGTCGTACCACGTCGCGGGCAGGTTCTCGGTGCGCGGCATCTGGCCCTTGACCAGCAATTGCAGCCGCATCTTCCAGAAGCCGAAATTCGGAAACGAGACGATTGCTCGGGTGCCGATACGCAGAAGATGCTCGAGCACCGTACGTGGCTGGCGCGTTGCCTGCAGCGTCTGCGACAGGATTACGTAGTCGAATGAGTCGTCGGGGTAGCTCGCAAGATCGGTGTCGGCGTCGCCCTGCACCACGGCAAGTCCCTTGCTGACGCAACTGTTCACGCCTTCATGCGACAGTTCGATGCCGCGTCCGTCGATGCCGCGCGTTTCCAGAAGCTGCAGCAGATCGCCCTCACCACAGCCGACGTCGAGCACCTTGGAGCCCGGAGCGACCATCTCGGCAACGAGAAGATGATCGCCGCGAACGCCGTCGATCTTCGGAAGCTGTGCTGTCGGGCGGAAAAGGTCAGGCGCGTTCATGTCAGCTCGCTGCGTTCAGGCCGTGAGTACTTGCAGCCGATTCCAGGAACGCGTGAGAGATCGCGAACAATTCCGGCTCGTCGAGCAGGAACGCATCGTGCCCCTTGTCGGTCGTAATCTCCGCGAAGGAGACGCGGGCGCTGGAGGCGTTGAGTGCGTGCACGACTGCGCGCGCCTCCGAGCCCGGAAACAGCCAGTCGCTCGTGAACGAAATCACGCAGAAGCGCGTCTTGGCGCCGAGAAAGGCCTGCGCCAGCACGCCGTTATGGTCCGCCGCGATGTCGAAATAATCCATCGCACGGGTGAGATAGAGATAGGAGTTTGCGTCGAAGCGTTCGACGAAGGACGAGCCCTGATGGCGCAGATAACTCTCCACCTCAAAGTCGGCATCGAACGAAAACGTCGGCTCATCGCGATCCTGCAGGCGCCGGCCGAACTTGCGATGCAACGCCGCGTCCGAAAGATAAGTGATGTGCGCAGCCATGCGCGCGACGCCGAGGCCGCGGCGCGGATGAACGCCGTGTTCGAAATATCGCCCCTGCCGCCAATCGGGATCGGCCATCACCGCCTGACGGCCGAGTTCATGGAATGCGATGTTCTGCGCCGAATGCTTCGCACCACAGGCGATCGCAAGCGCCGCGAACACGCGCTCGGGATACGCGGTCGCCCATTGCAGCGTCTGCATGCCGCCCATCGAGCCACCGACCACGGCAAACAGTTTCCGGATGCCGAGATGGTCGATCAGCATCGCCTGTGCGCGCACCATGTCGGGAATGGTGATGACCGGGAAATCGAGCCCCCACGGCTTGCCGGTCGCGGGATTGGTCGAGGATGGGCCGGTCGAGCCCATGCAACTGCCCACGACATTCGAGCAGATCACGAAGTAACGGTCGGTATCGATCGGCTTGTCCGGCCCGACCATGGTCTTCCACCACCCCGGCTTGCCGGTGATCGGATGAGTGTTGAAGACGTGCTGGTCGCCGGTGAGCGCGTGACAGATCAGGATCGCATTGGAGCGATCCGCATTGAGCCGTCCATAGCATTGATACGCGATCTGGAATGGCGAGAGGTCGACGCCGCAATCAAGATGCAGCGGCTTGTCCGGGCCGAACACGACGTATTGCGAGGACGGATGGTCCGCCTCGTGCGCGCGCTCCTCGCTTCGGGACATCGTTTTGCCGGCCGACTGTCGGCTTGCAACTTCGGACATCGTATCTCCAGACCCCAGGGTCCAAAACCTGGGTCCAAAAAAACCGGCCTGAACGTCGTTCGGCCGGGATCCATATGTCCCCGGCCTGTTTAGCGAATTCTTTAACGTGGCTGCAAGCCGGCCGGCTCAAATGACCACGGAACAGAGGAAACGTAGTCCTGCACCAACCCTCCGTCAAGGCGCTCCATCAACGCGGAGGGCGCTAAACCGCGCTCAGCATGAAGGTTTTCTTTGCTTTCGGGCGGCGTCTTTCCTAATCAGGGGCCTTGCCGCGAAAGCCATCTTTCATGTCCGATACGCCGAACCCCGTTTCCCTTCAGGATCTGCGCCGCGAGATCGACGCGATCGACGAACAGGTGCATACGCTTCTGATGCGCCGGGGCGACATCATCGACCGGCTGATCCGCGTCAAGCAGACACAGGAGGTCGGCTCCGCCTTCCGGCCCGCACGCGAGGCCGACATGATGCGCCGGCTCGTCTCACGCCATCACGGTATCCTGCCGCTCGACACCGTGGAGAGCATCTGGCGCGTCATCATCTCGACCTTCACCTATGTGCAGGCGCCGTTCTCGGTGCACGCCGATCTGTCGTCAGGCGAGAATACGATGCGCGACAGCGCGCGCTTCCACTTCGGCTTCACCGTGCCGTTCGTTGCGCACTTCAATGCCGGTGCTGCGGTGGAGGCGGTTGCGCAGTCACGCGGCGATCTCGCGCTCGTCTCGGCGACCGCGAGCCAGACACCATGGTGGAGCGCGCTCGAACAACCCGGCGCGCCGAAGATCATCGCGCGGCTGCCCTTCGTCGAACGCGCCGACCATCCGGCAGCGATGCCGGTGTTCGTCATCTCCCGCGTAGCGACAGGTGCGCTCGTAACCGAGGTTGAGACCTGGAGCCTGCATATCTCCGGCTGGAGCCCGGTGGCGGCCCGCGCGCTGTCGCCGATCTCCGACGTACTCGCCGTCGCCGACGCCTCGTCCGGTACCGCTGCGTTTCTCGTCTCGGCCGCGCCCAGCGACGGTATCGAAAAGATCATATCTGCCCTGACCGATGCAGGCGCATCCGTGCGCGCTTCCGCTCTCGTCGGCGGCCACGCGACGCGCTATAGAGTGCCCACGCCCGGCACCGCCGGGCCTTGACCTCTCTGGAGCCTGCATCGATGTCCCGCCCCATGCCGAAACCCGGCATTCTCGAGATTGCGCCCTACGTGCCCGGCAAAAGCGGCGCGGGCGTGCACGGGCGCGTGTTCAAATTATCGGCCAACGAAGCAGCGCTCGGTCCCTCGCCGAAGGCGGTCGAGGCGTTCATGCAGACCGCGGCGCGGCTTGACGTCTATCCGGACGGGTCGGCGCGGGCGCTGCGTGAAGCGATCGGCAAGACGTTCGATATCGATCCCGCCAACGTCGTCTGTGGCGTCGGCTCGGGAGAATTGCTGCACACCATCGCCAACATCTATCTCGGCCCAGGCGACGAAGCGATCCACACGACGCACGGCTTCCTGCTCTATCCGATTGCGACGATGAGCAACGGCGCCACCAGCGTCATTGCGCCGGAGAAAAATTACACCGCCGATGTCGATGCGATTTTGGCTGCGGTCACACCGCGCACCAAGATCGTTTGGCTCGCCAACCCGAACAACCCGACCGGCACCTATGTGAACGCCTCCGAGTTGCGACGGCTGCGCGCGAACCTGCCGCCGCAGGTGTTGCTCGTGCTCGACTCCGCCTATGCCGATTTCGTGTCCAGCGCGGATTACGAGGCCGGCATCGAGCTCGTGAAGGAAACCGACAACACGGTGATGGCGCGGACGTTCTCGAAGATCTACGGTCTTGCCGCGGTACGCCTCGGCTTCATCTTCGGGCCGCCGCACCTGATCGATGTCGTGAACCGCGTGCGCGACCCGTTCAACGCCAACGGTCCCGCCATGCAGGCAGCGATTGCCGCGCTTGCAGACACGGCTCACTATCAGGCGGCACAAGCGCACAATGCGAAGTGGCGCGCCTGGCTCACCGATGAAATCTCGAAGCTCGGTCTCACCGTGACACCGAGCGTGACGAATTTCATTTTGATCCACTTCCCGTCGACACCCGGCAAGACGGCGTCGGATGCCGACGCCTTCCTCACGGCACGCGGGTTGATCCTGCGCGCGGTCGCTGCCTACAAGCTGCCGCAAGCACTGCGGCTCAGCGTCGGTACCGAGGAAGCCAACCGCCTCGTGGTCGAGGCCCTGCGTGATTTCGTGAGTGCATCGTGAGTACGATCCAGTTCAACCGCATTGCCATCATCGGGCTAGGCCATATCGGGTCGTCGATCGCGCGCGCCGTGAAAGAGCTTCGCCTCGCGGGCGAGCTTGTGGTGACGGATGGCTCCGCTGCGATCCGCACACGCGCGACCGAGATCGGATTGGGTGACCGCGTCGCGCCAAGCAATTCCGAGGTTGTGAAAGACGCCGACCTCGTCATCATCTGCGTGCCGGTCGGCAAATGCGGTGACGTCGCCGCTGAAATCGCATCGCATCTCAAAGCAGGCGCGATTGTCTCCGACGTCGGATCGGTCAAGGGCCCGGTGACGCGCGAGATGGCAGGCCATCTGCCCAAAACCATTCATCTCGTGCCGGGACACCCGGTCGCCGGCACCGAGGACTCCGGTCCCGATTCCGGCTTTGCCGAGCTCTTCATCAACCGCTGGTGCATTCTCACGCCGCTGCCCGGCACCGATGAGGCGGCCGTCGAGAAGCTCACGACGCTCTGGCGCACCATCGGCGCCAACGTCGAGACCATGAGCCCCGACCACCACGACCTCGTGCTCGCCATCACCAGCCATCTGCCGCACCTCATCGCCTACACGATCGTCGGTACCGCCGAAGACATGGAGAAGGTGACAGAGGCCGAGGTGCTGAAGTTCTCCGCAGGCGGTTTCCGCGACTTCACCCGCATCGCCGCTTCGGACCCGACGATGTGGCGGGACATCTTCCTCGCCAACAAGGACGCGGTGCTGGAGATGCTGGGCTCGTTCCAGGAAGATCTCTCGAAGCTCACCCGCGCCATCCGCCGCGGCGACGGCGAGGCGCTGTTCGATCACTTCACGCGGACGCGGGCGATCCGGCGCGGCATCGTCAGCCTCGGACAGGATTCGTCTCACGCGAACTTCGGCCGTCCGCTGGAGAAACTGCCGCAGGACGCCAAGCCGGCGGCGCCGGTGGTCTCGAAGTAACCACCACCAGCGAGCGCTTACAACTCCATCGAACGACAGACGACTAGAGTTCTCTCATTCGTCATGCGCGGGCTTGATCCGCGCATCCATCTTACAAAAATTCTTTAAATGATGGATTGCCGGGTCAAGCCCGGCAATGTCTCGATTAATCGCGGGCTCTCTAGAACAGCGGCGGGGTCTGCGCGACGCGCAGCGGCCCGAGCAGGATTGCGCCATCGACAAAGCGCAGCGTGATCGCCCGCGCGGGACGGTTCTCGAGCGTGGTCTGCTGACCGATCAGGTTCAGCCCGGCAATCAGGCCGGCATTGGCATTCTTGCGAGCAACCCGCCCGAGCCCCGGAATGATCCGGTCGAGTGAATCGATCATCTTGTTCACATCCTGGCTCGAGACACCGGGCGCGACATTCGTGGGCTGCGCGCCTTCCGCCAGCGCCTTCTCCAAGCCCAGCGCCGGTACGATCCGCTCGAAGCCCGCGATCGTCATCTGCAACTGACCTTCGAGGTAGCCCGCCGGCGTCAGGGCCAGCGTGCCCGCGGCAACCGCAATGGTCTCGCCCTGCTGGATGCGCGATTCGGTGACATCGATCCCGCCGCCATTGGTCTGAATCTCGCGAAACCGCTCCGGCCACGTCTTGGGCGCGAAGTCCGTCAGGCCGCGCAGCTTCACATGAAGCGTTTCGTTGAATGGCGCTTCCAGCACCGGATGCACACCCTGCACGCTCGCATCCTCGCTCCGCAGCACGCTTTCGAGTACGGGGTGGTCGTTGAACTCGCCTTCGACCATGCGGATATGCCATTCGACCTGCTTGGCACTGAAGAACGGCGCCGCCGCCCCGTCCACGAACCGCTCAACCACGGGGTCCTTGAACTCCATGGAGATGCGCTTCGGCACCGACGGCAGGCCTGCGGCGCTCGCATGGCCGAGGCTCCAGTTGGCGCGTGCAAACGGCGCCTGCCCCGTCTCCTCGACGGTCGCCGGCCCCTTGAACTCCGCGATCACGCGGGTGGGATCGTAGATCTGCGCGACGGCGAGAATCTCGCTGAGCTTTGCCGTCAGTGGAATCTTGCTGGCGAACTGCTGGGCGGTCTGTGCGGCGAGCGAGATCGTCGGATCGGCACAGCGTACCTCGAAGCGGAACGGGAAGCCGCCGATTTCGCGACGGCTGCAATCGTAAACCCGCCCCGATTTGGCCTCGCGCTCCTGCCATCCCTGAAACTGCGCATCGACTTCGTGCGTGGCATAGAACCAGAAGCCGCTCCAGCCGATGGCGGCGAGCAGCAGAAGCGCAGAGGGAACAAAGACCGGCCACAACCGGCCGTGGCGAGGCGGAAGGGAGCGGGGCTCGTCAGTCATCATAGGTAGTCCCAGAGCATCGAAATCCGGCGAATAGAAGATACACTCATCGCCGCGTTAGCCCTTGAAGTCCAGCCGAAGAGGGATGATGATTCTTCCAGAGAGCGCGATTCATGGCGATCCGACCCATTCCCGACGATGAACTCCCCAAGGGCGACCTGTGGGTGTTCGGCTACGGCTCGCTGATGTGGCGCCCCGGCTTCGATTATCTGGCCGAATGCCCGGCGCGGCTGATCGGCGAACACCGTGCGCTCTGCGTCTTTTCGCACCACCACCGCGGCACGGCGGAAAAGCCGGGCCTCGTGCTCGGCCTCGACCGGGGCGGAACCTGCCAGGGCACGGCGTTCCGGGTCGCGGAGGCCGCTCGCGCGGCGACGCTCGAATATCTGCGCGAGCGCGAGCAGATTTCCGGCGTCTATCACGAGGTGTTGCGCTCGGTCTGGCTCGAGAACGACGCCCGCGAACGGGTGCAGGCCCTCGCTTTCGTCGTCGACCGCAACCACCGGCAATATGCCGGGGTGCTGACGCTGGAGCAGCAATTGCGCTATGTCGCCAACAGCCGCGGCATCTCCGGGCCCAACCGCGACTACGTGATCGAGACCGTGAAGGCGCTGGACGCCCGCGGCTGTCACGATCCCGCGCTGCGCCGCCTCGTCGCGCTCCTGCAAAGCGAAATCCCGCTGCAGGAGGCGGAGTAAGCCGCTCGCTACTCCTCGATAAAACGGCTTACGACGCGGAAAACCCCATTAGCCGCTCCTGCTCGTCCCGTCCCTCTTGGGCGAAGCGGTTGCTCGCCGTCTCGATCACGGACGAGACACGCGCGGTGAACTCATCCCGGGCGAGGCCGGCCGGAATCGGTTCGAGAAACTCAACCACCAGCGTGCCGGGGTAGCGCAGGAATCTATGGCGCGGCCAGAACAGCCCGGAATTCAGCGCGACCGGCAGGCAGGTGACGCCGCAGCTCACATAGATCTGGCTGACGCCGACCTTGTAATCCGGCGGCGCGCCGACCGGCCGGCGCGTGCCTTCCGGGAAAATGATGAGCTGCCGTCCGCGCCGCACCTCATCGCGCGCGCGCCGCATCATCTCAAGCAGCGCCCGCCCGCCCGCCTTGCGGTTGAGGGCGATCATCTGCGCCTTGACGAGATACCAGCCGAAAAACGGAATCCGCGTCAGTTCGCGCTTCAGGATAAACAGCGGCTCATCGAAAAACGGCATCAGCGCGAAGGTCTCCCACGCCGACTGATGCTTGGAGGCGACGAGCAACGGCCCTTCGGGGATTCTGTCCAGCCCGCGATATTCGACCTTCACGTTGCAGATCAACGTGAACAGCCAGACGCTCGTCTTCGACCAGGTCTTCGCAACCCAGATGATGCCGCCGCGCGGCATCAGGTAGGTCGGCAGGCCGATCACGCACCAGAGCACCGTGTTGAGATAGAACACGACATTGAAAATCAGCGAACGCAGAAAAATCAAAACCATTATTGCTCTCAATCAACCGGCCGAATGCGCCGGTCGCACCATTGCGCCCTTGCCGGTGTCCTCCCATTCGGGGAAGACAATGCCGAAGGCTGCGAGACGCACGCGGACCTGCGCGGCGAGATATTTGACGTATTCAAGCGCGACGAGGCGAATACCGGCAGCGCTGTGCCACCACGGCTCGCCGCGCCACGCCTCGCTCACCACCGGATAGAAAATCAGATCGATATCCGGCATCGCATGCGACAGCTCAACGCTCGCACGCGGCATGTGATAGTTCGACGTGACGACGATCAAGGAACGGAAGCCACGCTCCTTGACCCAGCGTCGCGTCTCGGTCGCATTGCTGCGGGTGTTGACGGCGGAGCGATCGAGATCGACGCAACAGCTCAACAGTGTTTCCCGCTCCGGCTGCGCCCGCAGAATATCAGCCGTGCCGTTCGCAGGGTGAACGCCGGAAATCAGAAGCCGCTTGCCGTAGCCTCTGGACAGAAGATCGAGCGCATCCGCGACCCGCGACGCACCGCCCGTCAGCACAACAATGCCATCGGCATGGCGTTCAGGCTTGATTTCCTCGGAGTGCAACTGGCCGGCGAACCAGGCAAATCCTGCGAGAAAAATGATGACGAACGAGACCACGAAGCGCGTCACCGGCCAGCCGCCGGCACGCGCACGCATCTCCGCTTCGCTCATCCTCGAATGATCCGGCCTGCCGGTCATGCCCGCGATAGATCCCGTCCCGATCCCGTTTTAATGTCGCGCCCAAAATGCCCGAAGCCGCGACTGCCCGCAATCATCCGATATATGCCTCAATCCATCTCGTTGAGGGTTGCGAACAGCGTACGGCGCGCCGCCCATGCGGTCACCGCCGCGATCACAAGCGCCTGCCCTGCGAGGATCAGATAGCCTGAGCCCGGCAGTGCAAAGGTGCCGAGCAGTGCGGCGAACTGATCGCCCGCGGGCGTGCCCGAGAACCAGCCCGCGATCGATTCCGAGAATCCGAACACAAGAATGGCCGCGATGCCGCCGATCACGCCGCCTTCCAGACCTAGTCGGAGAAAGTGGCGAAAGAAGTGGTTGGCGATGAAACGATCCTGCGCGCCGACGAAGTGTAGCACCTCGACGATCGGCCGGTTGGTCGCCATCGCACCGCGGGTGGCGAACGACACCGATATGATGGTCGCGAGAATGACAAGAATGAGGACACCGGTGCCCGCGAGCACGATCGCGCCGCTCATCGAGCGCATCCGCTCGATCCATGCGCGATGATCGTCGACCGTCACCGATGGTGCGATGGCGGAGAGGCGCTGCTGCAGGCCTGCGATGTCGAGCCCGGCATCGGACGCCACCCGTGCCACGACAATCCGCGGCACCGGCAGGTCATCGATGGAAAATCCGGTCCCGAGCCATGGCTCAAGAAGCCGCGCCGATTCCTCCTTGGTGAAAGGCCGCGCATCGACGATACCGGCTTCCCTGCGCAGCGCTTGCGTCACCGCCTGAACATCGCGCTCGATGTCGCGCCCCGCGGTCGCGCGCAACTGGATGGTGATCTCGCTTGCGACATCCGATTGCCATTGCGCGGCGGACGCTCGCACCAGCAGCACCGCACCGGTGGTGATCGAGGCGAGAAACGTCATGATGGCGACGACCGCGACAAGCGCGCGACCGGACATCGAGCCGCGCGGCACGATTGGCGAGACATTGCGCGGCGCATCGCCCGCGCTTTGATAATGCGCGTCAGCCACGATCGTCTGTCCTGCGAGAGGCGCTATTCATAGATATGCAGCCTCGATTCATGCAGCACCATGCGGCGCGCCTGATACTGGTCCATCAGGGCGATATCGTGGGTGGCGATGATGACGGCGGTGCCGCTTTTATTGAGCTGGATAAAGAGATTGAGCAGCCGCCGCGCAAGCGTGGGGTCGACGTTGCCGGTCGGCTCGTCGGCAAGGAGAAGCTGCGGCCGCGCGATCACGGCGCGCGCAATCGCCGCGCGCTGCTTCTCGCCGCCCGACAGAATCGGCGGCAGCGCTTCCATCCGCTCGCCGAGACCGACCCATTTCAAGAGATCGACCACCTCGCGGCGGTAACTCGATTCATCCCTCCCCATGACGCGGAACGGCAGCGCCACGTTCTCGTATGTCGTCATATGGTCGAGCAGCCGGAAATCCTGCAGCACGATGCCGATCCGCTGCCGCAGCCGCGCAATCGCGCTTTTGTCGAGCAGCGAGATATCCTGCCCGAACATGTTGACGAGCCCGCGGGTCGGCCGCAGCGACAGGAACAGCATCCGCAACAGCGAGGTCTTGCCCGCACCGGACGGGCCAGTGAGGAACTGGAAGGAATGCGCCGGGATCTGGAAGCTCAGATCCCGCAGCACTTCCGGACCAAGCCCATAGCGCAAACCGACATTTTCGAATCGGACCAAGCTCAGCTCCGTTCGGAAAAGGGTGCGAATCCCGCGGCAGGGCCAATTCCGCCGCAAAGCCGGGAGATAGAGTTTGCCAGTCTTGGCGCCGTTATGGTTTCCGATTCGTTAACGGACGCCGCATAGACTGCGGGCGGCTCATTCTCAACGATTCGCTGCATGCAGATCATCTGTCCCCATTGTACGACACACTACGACGTGGACTCCGCGAAATTCGGGGCCGCCGGTCGCAATGTGCGCTGCGCCCGCTGCGGGGAAACCTGGCTTGCAAGGGTGGAACCCACCCCCGCGATGGCAGGGCCCGATCAATTCGAGGAGATCGATGCAGGCTGGGGCCTTTCCGAGACCCCCGTCCGCGAAGAGACGACCCCGCATGTTCCGAGCCCTTCCATCGCCGCCGGCTGGGAGAACGAGGACACGGCATCCGACGACTCCGATTTCGAAGAGGCGACGCAGCCCGCGAAGGGCCCCGAATGGCTGCAGAGCCTGCTGCGGCCGCTGAAGCCGCTCGCCCATGCGCCGATCTTCTCGCACGTTGCATCGCGCATGCCGTCGCTGTCGCGCCTACGCATCCCGAAGGTCAGCTTGTCATTTGCCGCGACCGCGATGGTCGCCATCTCACTTGGCCTCGTGATCTGGCGCGCCGACGTCGTGCGCCTGCTGCCGCAGACCGGGCCGTTCTTCAAGGCGGTCGGGCTTGGCGTCAATCTCCGCGGGTTGAATTTCGAGAAGCTTCAGCTCAGCGCCGAGACGGTCAACGGCAAGCCCGTGCTGGTGATCCAGGGCGCGATGACCAACATCACGCGCAAGCCTGTCGAGTTGCCGCGGCTGCGCTTCATCGTCCGCGACGCCAACGGCACCGACATCTATGCGTGGAATTCGGTGCTGGAACAGCCGGTGCTGAAGGCGCAGGAGCGGCTTGCGTTCAAATCTCGCCTCGCCTCACCACCGCAGGAAGGGCGCGAGATCGCCGTCCGCTTCTTCCAGCGCCGGGATATCGCGACCGGGGTGAACTGATGGCGAAGATCCTGATCGTCGATGACGAAGAGTCGATGCGCCTTCTCGTAGCGCGCGCCATCACGATGGACGGCCACGAGATCGCGACCGCGCAGGACGGCGCCGAGGCGCTCGACCTCGTCGTCCGGGCCAATGGCGCGTTCGATCTGTTGCTGACCGACATCAAGATGCCGGTGATGGACGGCATTGCGCTCTCGCTCGCCGTCGCGCGGGACTACCCGCGACTCACCATTCTGCTGATGACGGGATTTGCCGATCAACGCGAGCGCGCCTCGGGGTTAGAGGCCATCGTTCATGATGTGGTGACAAAGCCGTTCGCGATCGCGGATATCCGCACCGCTGTCGCTGAAGCGCTCGGTGCGCGCGCGAGCGTCTAGAGCTTTGACGCGTTTTCTTCATGCGAACCGGTTTCCACTTCGCTTGAAAACGCTCTAGTAATCCTTCAACAGGCGCTCGATATATTCGAGCTCGAGCTGCGGACGGGCGTTGTCGCCAAGCCGGCGCCGCAGTTCTTCAAGAATACGACGCACGCGCTGCACGTCGATCTCGCCCGGGATTTTCACACTCTGGTCGTCGCTATAGTCGCGCCCTTTCAACGGCCGCCCGAGCGGGTCGGTCTGCTCGCCACCACTCTGCTGGCCAAAACGGTTGCTCTGCCCGTTCTCGCCGTCCTGACCCTGTTGCGCCATATTTTTCGCGCCTTTTTTCAGAGCCTCAATCGCACGACCCTGCGCGTCCACCGCGCTACCGGCACGGCCTTCGCCGAGCTCGCTGCCTGCCTCGCCCATCGCACTGTCCGCATCACCGAGCGGATTGCCTTCTCCGGGTTCGCCATCCTCACCGGGCTGTGACGGGGTCATGCCCTTCTGCTTCATGTCGTCGAGGAGTTTCTGCAGACGCTCGCGCAAAGCCTGCTGATCGCGCTGCAGGTTCTGCATTCCGCCTTCGCCCTCCTGCTGCTCGCCCTGCGGCGTGCGTGAGTTCTGGCCTTCGTTGTAGGTCTTGTCGCGCAACTGCTGCTGCTTGCGCGCGAGGTCGCTGAGTTCGTTCAGCGCCTGCCGCATCTCCTGATCGCCCTCGCCGGGCTGCGCCATCTGCAGATTTTCCAGCATCCGCTGCAACTGTTCGAGCAATTGCTGCGCGGCTTCCTTGTCACCGGAGCGCGACAGCTTCTCCATGCGATCGATCATGGCCTTGAGATCGCGCTCGCTCATCACGCGCGCATTGCGGTCGAGCGGCCGCGTGGCTTGCTGCGGGTTCTGCTGCATCTGCTGGGCAAGCTGGCGCAGATAATCGTTAAGCGCGGCGCGCAGGTCCTCGGTGAGCTTGCGGATTTCCTCATCGGACGCGCCACGCTCCAGCGCCTGCTTCAAGGCATCCTGCGCAGCGCGCAAGGCCTTCTCGGCGTCGCTCGTATTGCTGTCCTCGATCGCCACCGCGAGCGCCCACAGATTGTCGACGGTGCCGCGCAGCGCCTCGCGCGTGTTGGCGCGGGCAAGCTGATCGGCGACGGAATGCAGACCAAGGTAGACGCCCGATTCCGGGGTAAAGGCCTGCGGCGCAATCAACAGCGCCTCCAGTGCGATCATCACCAGCGGCTTCTGACCCGCATCGGAGGCCAGCGCACGCCGCTGCTCGATCAACGCGCGCGCCAGTGGCTTGTTGAAGATGCGCTGCGGCAGCCGCATGTCGAACGGCTCGCTCATGCCTTCATTGCCGGCATCGTCTTTCGCCACCAGCCGCAGCGTCACATCCGCGCCCGCGAAGGGATGCCCGCTCAGATCCTTCACGGTCTGACCGACGCCGCTCTTCGCCCGCGCGCTCGGCAAACCGAGTGCGAATTCGATCGGGTCGTACAATGGCGAAGTGGCTTTTTCCGGCGAGCCATCGTCCTGACGTCGCAAGACAATGCGCGCCTGTGCCTGCGTGACGCCGTAGTCGTCTTCGAGCTTGTAGGACAGCGACAGGCCGCCATGCGCCTGGCGCTCCGGGTCTTTCGCCAACGCAATCGTCGGCGCGCGATCGGGAATGGCGGTGAACGTCCATTGCGACAGCGAGAGCGGAGAGCGCACACGCGCCGTGCCGTCGCCGGTGATGGCGAAGCGCCGCTCGTCAGCGCCCTCAGGTTTGCCCTTGAGTTTTTCCTTGGGCTTATCGTCCTTGTCCTCGGCAGTCGCGATGCCGCCGCTCACATTGACCTCAAGCGAGCCGCCGCTTGCACGGACGACGAGGTTGCTGCCGGCCGGCACTGAAATCGCGCCGGCATCGGCGGCGGTCTTCTGTGCACCCGAGATCACGACCGGCGGGCGGTTGGTGTAGGGCGGAGGGTCGATCCAGGCATCGACGCGGACCTCGACACCGGAGAAAGCACCGTTCCAATCGAACGCCTGCATCAGGCGAAGGCCGCGCTCGTCACCGGCCGCGATGAAGGTTGCGATCAGAAGAAGGATCGCAACGGCGCGCGTTGCAAAAGGATCGAAGCGCCGCACGCCGGGTGAGGGCCAGCGGGCACGGATGCGGTCGAGCGCCGCGCGCATGCGGGTGCGCTGCGCACTCCACAAAGCCTGCGCAACTTGATCCTCGGACGTGAGCGTATCGGTCAGCGTCGTTGCAGGCCGATGCGCTATGCCGGAATCAAGATCGAGGCGATGCAGCGCCTCGTCCCGGCTGGGCCAGCGCAGCGTGACAAACGGAACCAGAGTCACAATGAAGGCGATCGCAAAAAGCACGACGCCCCCGATCCGCACAGGGAGCGGCACGATGCTCCAGAGGCCCGCCCATGAGGCGGCAAGGAATAACCCGACAACCGTCAGCACGCGCGTCAGCGGCGGCCACAGCCGTTCCCACGCGATCGCAAGCTGCGCGCGCTGCACCGCCCGTCTGATCTTCTGCTGCAGAGCGTCTTCCCCCGAGGGAGGCGTCTGCGGGGAATGGGAAGGCTCGCCGGCCACGACAATCTCCGTTGGACGAAGATAAGCCTATCACGGTGCCGCTAATGAGGCACGGCGGGAACCGGTCGCACAAAGCCGCCGATGGCTCACAGCCACGTTAAGTTCACAGCCATGGGGCGATCTGATCCAGTGCGATCAATTGTGCGGCATCGACCCTAGGCCGGACCACGGCATAGTCACCGCCCTTGACCAGAACCTCCGGCACCAGCGGCCGGGTGTTGTAGGTGCCGGCCTGGACCGCGCCGTAAGCGCCCGAGGACATCACCGCGACAAGGTCGCCGGCCGCAAGTGCCGGCAGGCGGCGGCCAAGTGCCAGATAATCGCCGGTTTCGCAGACCGGTCCGACCACATCCGCGACCAGCGAGGGGTCATTTGGCGCCGCTTCCCGGACGGGGAGGATATCGTGATGGGCCTCATATAGCGTCGGCCGGATGAGGTCGTTCATGGCCGCATCTATTATGACAAAATTGCGTCCTTCGCCGTGCTTCACATAGATCACGCGGCTGACGAGAATTCCGGCATTGCCGACGATCATCCGCCCCGGCTCGAACAGGAGACGGCAGTCGTCGAGCCCCCTGGTGACGCGCTTCACCACCTCGGCATAGGCGGCGGGGGTCGGCGGCACCGGCAGGTCGCTCTCGTAGGGGATGCCGAGACCGCCGCCGAAATCGATATGGTCGATGGCGTGGCCGTCGGCGCGCAGCGTGCGGACGAAATCGACCAGCAAGGCGAACGCGGCTTCGAGCGGTGCAAGATCGGTGATCTGGCTGCCGATGTGCATATCGACGCCGGTGAGCCGAATGCCCGGCAGCTTCGCCGCCCGCGCATACACACCGCGCGCACGCGACAGCGGAATGCCGAACTTGTTCTCCGACTTGCCGGTCGAGATTTTTGCGTGACCGCCCGCGCCGATATCGGGATTGAGCCGCAGCGAGACGCGCGCGACCTGTCCCGTCTCATCCGCCACGCGGGAGAGCAGATCAAGCTCGGGCTCGGACTCGACGTTGATGCAGAGAATGTTTTCAGCAAGCGCCTGACGCAGTTCGCCTTCCGTCTTGCCGACGCCGGAGAACACAATCTTGTCGGCGGGAATGCCGGCCGCCCGCGCGCGCATCAGTTCGCCGCCGGAGACGACGTCGGCGCCCGCGCCGAGCCGCGCCAGCGTGCGCAGCACCGACTGATTGGAGTTCGCCTTCATCGCATAGCAGACGAGCGTATCGACCCCAGCGAAGGCTTCAGTGAAGACGCGGTAGTGCCGCTCCAGCGTCGCGGTCGAATAGCAATAGAACGGCGTGCCGAGTTGTTCGGCGAGACGGCCGATATCGACGTCCTCGGCATGAAGAACGCCGTTACGATATTGGAAGTGATGCATGGCGGCTCAATCCAAGAGTGGATCACTCCAGGAGGGGATCGAGGAAGATGCGTTTCTTCTCGCCGCGGGGCGCGATGATCTGCCGGCCGTTGCTGCTGCCACCAGGCGCGAACAGCGTTTCGTCCGCCGACGTACTGGGAGCGGCCTGCGTGCGATAGGGCTGCGACGTGCCCTCCTCCGCGGCCGGTGACACGGCGGCGTTCGGCGGCAGATCGAGCGGGCCCTTCCGGCCGCAACCGCCAAGCGCGAACGCGGACACGATGAGACCGACAGCGGCAAGCTTCGACCAGGAGAGCTGAGAGACGAGAGAGTTCACGGCGAGTTTCCTGAATGGGGCCGCACCATACAAAGAACGGCCCCGGCTGGCGAGGCCCCTGCCCCGCCAATCCTCACTGGGTCAGGTCGATTTTTGCTCTTTTTCCAGCCGCATCAGCCAGTTCTTGGCCTGCCCGCGCACATTCTCCGGCGCCGTGCCGCCGAAACTGGTGCGGCTGTTGACCGAGGCCTCGACCGACAACACGCCGAACACGGCGTCGGTGATCGCGGGCTCCACCGCCTGCATGTCGGCGAGCGGAAGCTTGTGCAGGGCGACACCGGCCTCGGCCGCCTTGGAGACGATCCGGCCGGTGACGTGATGCGCCTCGCGGAACGGCATCTTCAGCGTCCGCACCAGCCAGTCGGCAAGGTCGGTCGCCGTGGCATAGCCCTCGCCGGCCGCAACCTTCATCCGCGCCTCGTCGGGCTCGAGATCGAGCACCATGCCGGTGATGGCGCGCACCGCAAGCGACAGCGCCGCGAAGGCTTCCATCGCGCCCGCTTTATCCTCCTGCATGTCCTTCTGATAGGCAAGCGGCAGGCCCTTCATGACGATGAGCAGCGCGGTCAGCGAGCCGATGATGCGGCCGGTCTTGGCACGCACGAGTTCGGCCGCGTCCGGATTGCGCTTCTGCGGCATGATCGAGGAGCCTGTCGTGAACTTGTCCGACAGATGCACGAGACCGACCAGCGGCGACGTCCAGATCACGATCTCTTCAGCAAAACGTGACAGATGCATCGCCGCGATCGAACACGCCGCCAGTGTCTCCAACACGAAGTCGCGATCGGAGACAGCATCGAGCGAATTGCCCATTGGCCGCTCGAAGCCAAGCGCCGCAGCAGTGGCACGGCGATCGATCGGGAACGAGGTGCCGGCAAGCGCCGCCGCACCGAGCGGGCTTTCGTTGAGGCGCTTCCGTGCGTCAGTGAAGCGGCCGCGATCGCGTCCGACCATCTCGACATAAGCGAGCAGATGATGGCCGAACGTCACCGGCTGCGCGGTCTGCAGATGGGTGAAGCCTGGCATGACCGTTGCGGCATGTTCGAGCGCGCGCTTCACCAGCGCCCGCTGCAGCGAGGCGAGATCGGCGTCGAAGGAATCGATGGCATCGCGCACATAGAGGCGGAAGTCGGTCGCGACCTGATCGTTGCGCGAGCGCGCGGTATGAAGCCGCCCGGCCGCAGGGCCGATCAATTCGCCGAGCCGGCTCTCGACATTCATATGAATGTCCTCGAGTGCGCGCTTGAAGGTAAAGCGGCCCGCTTTGATCTCTGACAAAATCGTGTCTAGACCGTTCGTGATATTCTTCGCATCACTGGCCGTGATAATGCCCTGCGCCGCCAGCATGGCGGCGTGGGCTTTTGACGCGGCGATGTCCTGGGCATAGAGGTGCTGATCAACATCGATCGAAACGTTGATTTCCTCCATGATCGCATCGGGGCTTTCTCCAAAGCGGCCACCCCACATCTTGTTGCTCATGACTGCCCGCCCTGACTTCGCCTTCAATCCACACTAGATACAGCGCACGATGACCGAGCAGACCAAACCTACCCGTTCCCGCATGTCCATGGCGCTCGCCGCCGTCCTGGTGGGCGTCGGCGGCGCCACCGTGGCGATATACGGGATGGGTGGCCTGCAAGGCAATGCATCCAGCGACCCGGTTTGCCGTCCGGCGGTCGATCTGGCCAAGAAAATCAAGCCATTGGCCCATGGCGAACTGGCCGCATTAACCATGGCCTCGAAGCCGCTGCAGGTGCCGGACCTCACTTTCAATGACGCCACGGGCGCTTCGCGCAAGCTGTCGGATTTCCGCGGGCGCACCCTGCTGGTCAATCTGTGGGCGACCTGGTGCGTGCCCTGCCGCAAGGAGATGCCGGCCCTCGCCGAACTTCAGGCGAAGCTCGGCGGCCCGAATTTCGAGGTGGTCGCGATCAACATCGACACCCGCGATCCTGAAAAACCGAGAGAGTTTCTCAAGGACGGCAATCTCTCGACGCTTGGCTATTTCCACGACAACAGCGCCAAAGTCTTTCAAGACCTGAAAGCCGCTGGCCGCGCGCTCGGCATGCCGACCTCGATGCTGGTCGACAGTTCCGGCTGCGAAATCGCCACCCTCGCCGGCCCGGCCGAATGGGCAAGCGAAGACGCGATCAAGCTCGTGACCGCCACCACCGCGCCATAGGCCGCAGCGGCATCACTTTCCCGCCGCCTCAAGGTTGCTACGTTTCCTCTGCACGATCGCCGCCCACGCGGCAACATTGGGAGGATTCACATGCAATATGTCGACGGATTCATCGTTCCGGTCCCGAAGAAGAACCTCACCGCCTATCGCGCGCTGGCACGTAAAGCCGGCAAGATCTGGCGCGAGCACGGCGCGCTCGATTACCGCGAGTGCGTCGCCGAGGACGTGAAGATGGGCAAGCAGACCTCGTTCCCGCGCAGCGTGAAGCGCAAGCCGAACGAGACCGTGGTGCTTTCGTGGATCGTCTACAAGTCGCGTGCCCATCGCGACCGCGTCAACGCCAAGGTGATGAAAGACCCGCGATTGACCGGCATGATTGACCCCAAGGCGTTGCCATTCGACGGCAAGCGCATGATCTATGGCGGGTTCGAAACCCTCGTGAAGCTTTGAGCCTGCGAACAATCAAACCAGACGGAGGACACGCTCATGCCGGTGACACCCTATCTGTTTTTCGATGGCCGCTGCGAGGAGGCCCTCGCATTCTACGAGAAAGCGCTCGGCGCCAAGGTCGGCATGAAGATGCGTTTCAAGGATGCGCCGGAAACGCCGCCCTCCGAGGAATGCGCTGGCATCGATGACGCGCAACTCGCCGACAAGATCATGCATGCGTCCTTCGAGATCAGCGGCAGCACGGTCATGGCGTCCGACGGCTTTGCCCGTGGCGAGACGCGCTTTGCCGGCTTTTCGCTCTCGATCAACACGCAGACCGAGGCGGAAGTCGACCGCGTCATCAAGGCGCTTGCCGAGGGCGGCGAGATCCGGATGCAGCCCGAGAAGACGTTCTTCGCCAAACGCTTCGGCGAAGTCGTCGACCGCTTCGGTATCGACTGGCTGGTGATCTGCGAATAAGGCGAGGCTTACGCCGAGATATCGAGGTTGCCGCCGATGCCGGGCGCATTGTTCGCGGCGGGAGCGGCAGGCTCCAGCAATTGCAGAACCTGGGCCTGCGAATCGAGGTTCGACTTCAAGACGCGCGTTGCGATCTGCTGCTGGGTGTTGGCCATCTGCATGGCCATCAGGCTACTGACGATACTCATGACGTCCATGACAGCGATCCGCGCACGAAAAACCGCCGGTGACCATAATCACCGGCGGTTAAGAAAAGCTGGCGAGGAGGAGTGCACGCCTCAGCGCGTGGGAACCGGCTTGTCGCCGCGATAATCGTAGAAGCCGCGCTGCGATTTGCGGCCGAGCCAGCCCGCCTCGACATATTTCACGAGCAGCGGACAGGGCCGATATTTCGAATCCGCGAGCCCCTCGTGCAGCACCTGCATGATCGACAGGCAGGTATCGAGGCCGATGAAGTCCGCAAGCTCGAGCGGGCCCATCGGGTGGTGCGCGCCGAGCCGCATCGCGGCGTCGATCGCCTGCACGTTGCCGACGCCTTCATAGAGCGTGTAGATCGCCTCATTGATCATCGGCAGCAGAATGCGGTTGACGATGAAGGCCGGGAAATCTTCCGACACCGCGATCTGCTTGCCGACCTTGGTGACGAAGGCGCGCGAGGCCTCGAAGGTCGCGTCGTCGGTCGCGATGCCGCGGATCAGCTCGACGAGCTCCATCAACGGCACCGGATTCATGAAGTGGATGCCGATGAATTTTTCCGGCCGGTCGGTCGAGGCGGCAAGACGCGTGATCGAGATCGAGGAGGTGTTGGAGCCGATGATCGCATCGGGCTTCAGCACCGCGCAGAGCTCGTGGAAAATCTGGCGCTTGACCTCTTCCTTCTCGACCGCGGTCTCGATCACGAGATCGCAGGAGGCGAGGCCGTCGAGCCCCGGTGCCGACTTGATCTTCTTCAGCGCAGCCTGATGCGCGGCCTCGGTGATGACCTTTTTCGCGACCTGCCGGGAGAGGTTGCCATTGATGGTGGCCATCGCCGACTTGAGGCGATCCTCCGAAATATCGGTCATCACCACGTCGAGCCCGGCCAGCGCCGCCACGTGCGCGATGCCGTTGCCCATCTGGCCCGAGCCGATCACGCCGATCGATTTGATTTCCTTCGCCATCTTCCGTTGCCATCCATTCGCGGCATCCCGTCAGGCCTCCCCGACGCACCCGCGCACCATCTATTACACCAAAATCACCCGGCTTGCCGGTCTGCCGCCCTGCGTCATGACCGCCGCCGCTTCAATTCCTCGGTGAGCTCCGGTACTACCTGATAAAGATCGCCTACCAGGCCGTAATCGGCGACCTGGAAAATCGGCGCATCCTCGTCCTTGTTGATCGCCACGATCACCTTCGAATCCTTCATGCCGGCGAGATGCTGGATCGCGCCGGAAATGCCGACCGCGATATAGAGGTCGGGTGCCACCACCTTGCCGGTCTGGCCGACCTGCCAGTCGTTCGGTGCGTAGCCGGCATCGACCGCGGCGCGCGAGGCGCCGACACCGGCGCCCAGCACATCCGCCAGCGGCTCGATGTATTTTGCGAAATTCTCCCGGCTCTGCATCGCACGGCCACCGGAGACGACGGTGCGCGCCGACGCGAGTTCCGGCCGCTCGGACTTGGCGACATCCTCACCAACGTAAGACGAGTTACCGGGCCCCGCGACCGGCGCAACCGCCTCGACCGCAGCGCTGCCGCCATTCGCGGCGGCCACGAACGAGGTGGTGCGCACCGTCACGATCTTCTTCGCGTCCTTCGACTTCACGGTCTGGATCGCGTTGCCGGCATAGATCGGCCGCTCGAACGTATCGGGCGCCACGACATTGGTGACGTCGGAGATCTGCATCACGTCGAGCAGCGCCGCCACGCGCGGCAGCGTGTTCTTGAAACGCGAGGTCGCGGGCGCGACGATCGCATCGTAATCGCCTGCGAGCGAGACGATCAGCGCGGCCAGAGGCTCTGCGAGATCGTGGGCATAGGCGGCATCATCGGCGAGCCGCACCTTGCGCACGCCGGCCAACTGCGCGGCCGCGTCCGCCGCCGCGCGCGCGTCGTGGCCCGCTACCAGAATATCGACCTCACCGCCGAGCGCGACCGCAGCCGTCAGCGCCTTGGCAGTCGCATCCTTCAGCACGCCATCAGCGTGCTCAGCCAACAACAACGTCGCCATTACAGGACCCCCGCCGTTGCGAGCTTTTCAACAAGCTCGGTCGCCGAGGCGACCTTGACGCCGGCACTGCGGCTGGAGGGCTCCGAGGTCTTTAGAATGTCGAGCCGTGGCGCGAGATCGACACCGAGCTGATCGGCGGTCATCTCCTCGATCGGCTTCTTCTTCGCCTTCATGATGTTCGGCAGACTCGCATAGCGCGGCTCGTTCAGCCGCAGGTCGGTGGTGACGATCGCGGGGCCCTGCAGCTTCACGGTCTGCAGGCCGCCGTCGACTTCGCGCGTCACCTTGAAATCCGTCCCTTCGACCTCGAGCTTGGAGGCAAAGGTCGCCTGCGGCCAGCCCAGCAGCGCCGCCAGCATCTGACCGGTCTGGTTGCAGTCGTCGTCGATCGCCTGCTTGCCGAGGATCACAAGGCCCGGTTGCTCGCGCTCGGTCACGGCTTTCAGAAGCTTCGCCACCGCGAGCGGCTCGACCGGCGCATCGGTCTTGACGTGTACACCACGGTCGGCGCCCATCGCCAGCGCGGTGCGGATCGTCTCCGTCGCCTGCGCGGGCCCGATCGACACCGCGACCACCTCGGCTGCCTTGCCGCCCTCTTTCAGGCGCAGGGCTTCCTCGACCGCGATTTCGTCGAACGGATTCATCGACATCTTGACGTTGTTCAACTCAACGCCGCTGCCATCGGCCTTCACGCGGATTTTGACGTTGTAGTCGATCACCCGCTTGACCGGCACCAGAACCTTCATCGGCCTTCTTCATCCTTCATGAAATGTGCGGTGCAAAACCTAAAGAGGTCGCCCACCCGGGTCAACGCACTTGGGGGCACGGGCCCAAGGCCAAATCGCATAGCGGGCCAATGGCATAGCGGCTCGAGGCACATTGCGGCCCGTTAACGATTCTGCCCCGGCACCCACAGTACGTCGTCCGAACCATTGTGGTTCGCGACGCGCGCGGCGACGAACAGGAGATCGGACAGGCGGTTGAGATAACGGACCACGGCCTCGCCGACGACCTCGCCATCCTTCGCGGCCAATTCCACCACCAGCCGCTCGGCGCGGCGGCATATCGTGCGGGCGACATGCAGATGCGCGGCGGCGGCGCTGCCGCCCGGCAGGATGAACGAGGTCAGCGGCGCGAGATGCTCGTTCAGCGTATCGATATCGCGCTCGAGCCGCTCGACCTGCGCTGGCAGCACCCGCAGCCGCTCGGCCTTGCCCTCGCGCGCGGGCACCGTGAGATCGGCGCCGAGATCGAACAGATCGTTCTGCACGCGGCCCAGCATCGCATCGAGCCGCGCATCGCCGCCAAGATGCAGCCGCGCGACGCCGAGCGCGGCATTGGTCTCGTCGACGGTGCCGATGGCCGTCACCCGCAGATCGTATTTCGGCCGCCGCTCGCCGCTGCCGAGCGCGGTGGTGCCGTCGTCTCCGGTGCGGGTGTAGATGCGGTTGAGCGTGACCATGGGCCCTGTGTCTCTCGCTAGCGCCCCATCGCCCAGATCGCGAGCATGGCGATGATGATGGCGATGAACTGCAGCAGCACCCGCAGCCGCATCAGGCGCTGCGAGGTATTCGGCGAGCCGCCGCGCATCATGTTCAGGAGCCCGAGCATGAGAACGATGGTGACGGCGATCAGCGCGATGGGAAGCAGAAAGATCGAGAAAAATGAGGTCATGGACGCCTACATAACACCGCGCCCGCGCGCTCCCAAGACCTTCTAAAGCTTTCAAGACCTTCCGGAGCTTTCGAGGTCCTCGGAGGGTTTGCGGCCCGCCTTCAAGACATGTTCTGGAACATAGCCGGGGCCCCAGCAATTTCATAACCTGACACATCCCGCGCGTCCGCAGCCGGAAAGGTTCGAGCGATCCCCTGATGAAATCCGTCCGCAGCGCGTGTCAGATCGGGTTCGAGGCCTTCAATGCGTTTCTGGCCGACGACGGCTGGGCGATCGCGAGCCATATCGCGCTGTCGGCGCTGATGGCGTTTTTTCCATTCCTGATCGTACTTGCCTCGCTCGCGGGCTTTTTCGGCTCCAAGGAATTGGCCGATCAGGCCGCCGCCTTGATGCTGCAGGTATGGCCGAGCCAGGCGGCGGATGCGCTCGCAGGGCAGATACATGACGTGCTGACACGCACGCGCGGCGATGCGCTCACCATCGGCCTTCTGCTGTCGCTGTACTTTTCCTCGAACGGCGTCGAGAGCCTGCGGATCGGGCTCAACCGCGCTTACGGCGTCACCGAGACGCGGCCCTGGTACTGGCTGCGGCTGGAATCGATCGGCTACACGCTGCTCGCCGCCGCCGTCGCGCTGGTGCTGGCGCTTCTGCTCGTGCTCGGCCCGCTGCTGCTGGTGGCGGCGCGCTATTACCTGCCGCTTCTGATCGAGCCGAAAGAGCATCTGCTCAACCTCGCGCGCTACGCCATCGCGCTGGTGTCGCTGGTCTGCGCGCTGTTCGTGCTGCACGCCTGGCTGCCCGCGGGACGGCGGACGCTGCGCCAGATCGTGCCCGGGATCATTTTCACGGTGATCGCCTCGCTCGTCTCGGCGGCGGGCTTCGGGCAATATCTCGCGCGCTTCGCCAGCAACTACGTCACGACCTATGCGGGGCTCGCGTCGGTCATCATCGCGCTGGTGTTTCTGTATTTCATCGCGGCGATCTTCATCTATGGCGGCGCGCTCAACGCCGCGATCATTCGCCGGAGAGAACCTGCCGCGCCTTCGCCTGAGACAGCGCCGCCGCCAGCGCCCGCGGGCTGACCGGCTTCATCAGAAACGCATCGGCGCCCGCGGCGCGCGCCTTGGCTTCATCCTGCTCGCGGCCGGAGATGCCGATGATGCCGAGCGGCTGTCCCGCAGGCAGCGCGCGAAGCCGCCTAATGGTCTCGACGCCATCGATGCCGGGCAGAACCATGTCCATCAGCACCACATCGAAATTGCCGCCCGCGACGCGCTCGGCCGCCAACTCGCCCTGCCCGACGAACTCGACATGGTGACCCAACTCTCCGAGCACGGTGTTGAGCACGACGCGGCCGAACGGATTGTCCTCGACGCTGAGAATGCGCAGCGCGCCCGCATAGGCGGCCTGCTCGCCGCTTGGCGCCTGCTGCGCCTCGCGCGGCAGGCCGACGCGCACCGCAAGCGTGAACACGGTGCCATTGAACACGGTGTCATTGAACACTGTGTCATGGCCCTTGCGCTGGGTGACGCCGACATCGCCGCCCATCGCTCGCGCCAACTGCTTCACCGACCACAGCCCGAGCCCGGCGCCGCCGAAGCGCGAGGCAACATCGATGCTCGCCTGCGAGAACGGCTTGAACAGCCGCTTGATCTGAGCCAGCGACAGGCCGATGCCGCTGTCCGACACCGCGAACGTCACCTCTGCCTCGTGCCCGCGCCGGATCGTTGCCGCGACATCGAGCGCGACGAGGCCGGAAGGCGTGAACTTCACCGCATTGTCGATCAGGTTTTCCAGCGCCGCGCGCAGGCGCACCACATCGCCTGTGACGAACGCCGGAAGATCATCCGCGATATGGACTTCCGCCTGCAGGCCGTTCGCAGCGGCGCGCCCGGCAAGACCGTCACCTGCGGCACGCGCCAGTGCACGCAGGTCGAAGAAATCCTGCCGCACCTGCAGGCCGGTTGCCGTGCTTTTCGCGGCATCGACATAGAGCGTCGCCAGCGCGGCAAGATGCTCCGCGCCGGCGCGGATCGTCTCCACCCAGCGCCGCTCGCGGGCGCCGAGATCGGAGGTCTCCAGCAGCGAGGAGATCGCGAGAATGCCGGTGAGCGGCGTGCGCACCTCATGGGCAAAGGCCGCGAGCGCCGCCTCGACGAGGCCGCGCGCGGGCTTGTCCGACGGTTTTGCTTGCGAAGAGGCTCGGGGCGGTTTCGCCGGCGCGACCCTGGTCTTGCGTGTGGGCGCCGTGCGTTTCGGCTGAGCTCCTTTAGGGAGAGCGCGTTTGGAAACGGCGCGCTTGGACGCCGCCGTCTTCGCCGGCTGACCGGCCGGCGGCGGCTTTGTCTTGCTCCTAACCTTACCCTTGGTCTTGTTCGCGATTTTCGACGTTTTTAGGCGGCGCGTCGAACGCGGCTTCGTCGCCATAGAGTCCCCCAACGAGGCTTCTATCCTGCCATCCGCCCGGGCAAGAGTCACGGCAGCCCGACCATCTCCCGGATATTTTGTGGGCTCTTGCCCTCCGCCCGCAGCGCGCGCAGTGACGGCGCCTGCGCGGATTTCGACAGCTTGCGGCCCTCCGCATCGCGCAACAGACGATGGTGATGATAGACCGGCGCCGGCAGGCCCATCAGCGCCTGCAGCAGCCGATGCACGCTCGTCGCCCAGAACAGGTCCTGCCCCCGCACCACATGGGTGACGCCCTGCACGGCGTCGTCGATCACCACCGAGACATGGTAGCTCGTCGGCGTCTCCTTGCGCGCCAGCACCACGTCGCCCCAGTCGTCCGGACGGGCCGCGATCCGCCCCGTTTGCCCCTCAGGGCCCGCGCCCTCCTCGTCCCATGTGAGCGCGCCCATCCGGCGGATCGCCTCAAGACTGTCGAGGCGCATCACGAACGCCTCCCCCGCCTGCAGCCGTACTTGGCGTTCTTCTTTGGAGAGCGAGGCAACTGAGCCGGGGTACAGCGGTGCCCCGTCGGGATCACGCGGCCACGGCTTGCGCGGGCTCTGCCCGATCATCCGCACGATCTCCGCCCGGCTCTCGAAGGCGGGATACGCAAGGCCCGCTTCAGCGAGGTGGTCGACTGCGCGGCGATAGATATCGAGATGCTCCGACTGCCGCCGCACCGGCGTTTCCCAGACGATGCCGAGCCAGGCGAGATCCTCGTAGATCGCCTCCTCGTATTCGGGCCGGCAGCGCGGCTTGTCGATATCCTCGATCCGCAGCAGGAGCCGCCCGCCGCTTTGCCGCGCCAGATCGAAGTTCAGGAGCGCCGAATAGGCATGGCCGAGATGCAGATAGCCGTTCGGGCTCGGGGCGAAACGGAAAACAGGTGGCATTGATCCTGCCAGTAGAGTGGATTTGACATTCGCTACGCGACCTGCCGCACCTTCGCAATGCGAATGTCCAATCCAAACTCTACTGGAAACTTATAGTTGCTGGTGGCCCTTTGATTCTAACATTCGCAAGAGTGCGAGGCGGGATGGGATGCGAATGTTAGAATTGGACCACTAGCGCGACATGCTGATTCGAAGCGACATGACACTATACCTGAACACCCAAGCTGACCTCGACCGCGCCATCGCCGGGCTCATTGTCGCCGACCCGGCGCTCGCCGCCATCGCGGAGATCGCAGGCCCCCCGGCGCTGCGCCGGCGCACGCCGGGATTTGCCGGGCTTGCCGCCATCATCTGCGGCCAGCAGCTCTCGACGCATGCCGCCGCCGCGATCTGGAAACGGGTGAGCGAGGCCTTCGATCCATTCCATCACGAGCGCGTCCGCCTAGCGCGCGCCGACCGGCTGGCGCGGCTCGGTCTCTCCGCCGCCAAGATCAAGACGCTGAAGGCGCTGGCGCGCGAGATTGCGGCGGAACGGCTCGACCTCGACGTGCTGGGACAGCAGGAGGCTGATCTCGCCCACACCGCGCTCACCGCGCTGCATGGCATCGGCCCATGGACGGCGGACATCTACCTCCTGTTCTGTCTTGGCCACGGCGACGCCTGGCCGAACGGCGACCTCGCCGTGCAGGAGGCGATGCGGATCGGGCTCGACCTAGAGGCGCGGCCGAGTGCCCGCGAGGCAGCTACGATCGCGGAACGCTGGCGGCCCTGGCGGGGCGCCGCGGCGCATCTGTGGTGGGCCTATTATCACGCGGTGAAGCGGCGCGAGGGCATCCTCCCCTCGGACGACGCCGATTCCATCGCATCGAAGCCACGCCCCCGCCCTGCGGCTGTTCCCCGGGTGACCAGAGGAGCGGCAAAGGCAGCGGCAAAGACCGCCTCGCAGCGGCCCGCGAAACCACGTACCAAAGCGCCTCCCAAGGCGCCTCTCAAGCCGCGTTCAAAGGCGGTTCACGCGGTGAAACCCGCCACGCGGACCCAGCGGAAAAAATAACGCGCGCCCTTCACAATCGTGTCGCGCTGCCTGTAGTATCCTGCCCGCAAAGCTGCTTCGCAGCCGATCAGGGGGGTCAGGAGCGTTACTTGAACGCACATGTCTCACAAGGCGGCTGGCCGGCATTGGTGCTGAACGCCGATTTCCGGCCACTGAGTTACTACCCGCTCTCACTTTGGTCATGGCAGGACGCAATCAAAGCCGTGTTCCTTGACCGCGTGAACATCGTCGCCAATTACGACCACGCCGTTCACAGCCCCTCCTTCGAGATGCAACTGCCGAGCGTCGTCTCGCTCAAATCCTTCGTCAAGCCGACCACGCATCCCGCCTTCACGCGCTTCAACGTGTTCCTGCGCGACCGCTTCTCCTGCCAGTATTGCACCTCGCAGGAAGACCTCACCTTCGATCACATCATCCCGCGCTCACGCGGCGGACAGACCACGTGGGAGAACGTCGTCGCCGCCTGCTCGCCCTGCAATCTCAAGAAGGGCAGCATGACGATGGCACAGGCGAACATGTTCCCGCGGCAGACGCCGTATGCACCGACGGTGCATCAGCTTCATCGCAACGGCCGGCTGTTCCCGCCGAACTATCTGCACGAGAGCTGGCTCGACTATCTCTATTGGGACACCGAGCTCGATCCGTAGGATGCGGCTGATGTTGCCGCCACGCACGAGTGTGGTGTGCTAGCGATCCGACACCCGAAATACGATCGCACCGCTGGTGAAACCGGCGCCGACCGCAGCCATTAAAAGCAACTCGCCATCTGCAAGTGGCGCACGCTCCGCCGCAACCGACAGCGTCAGTGGAATCGTTGCCGCCGACGAATTGCCGAATTCTTCGATCGAACGCAGCGTACGCGCGGGCGCGATGGCAAGATTCTCCGCGACGCGATCAAAGATGCGGGCGTTCGCCTGATGCGGAATGAAACGGTCGATCTGCGCCGCCGTCACATTGGCGCGTGCCAGAGCTTCTTCCGCGCTCTGCGTCATCAGCTTGATCGCTTTCTCGAACACCACCTTGCCGTCCTTGATGCGGATCACCCGATCCTCCGCCAACGCGCCGCTGAGATCGGGATTGCGGGTGCCGCCCGCCTTGATCGCGATCATGTCGTAGAAGCTGCCGTCCGAGAGAAGGCTGGTGCCGAGCACGCCGACATCGTCGCGCGCCGATGGCGCAAGCACCACTGCCGCCGCGGCATCGGCAAACAACACCGCGCTCGCGATATCCGAATTGTTGATGCGCCGGCTCAGAATGTTCGCCGCAACCACCAACACCGCCTGCCCGGTCGATTTGACGACACCATCGGCAAACGTCATCGCGTAGACGAAGCCTGAGCACGCGCCGGTGAGATCGATCGCGCCGCACGACAGCCCGAGGCGATGCGCAAGCAGCGGCGCCGACGGCGGCAGCAGATGATCTGGCGTCGATGTCGCGAGCAGCACGAGGCCGATTTCGCCGATCTGCGCTTTCGCCTGCGCGAGTGCACGCGACGCGGCCTCAATCGCAAGATCTGTCACGGCTTCATCGGCCGCCGCCCAGCGCCGCGCCTTGATGCCGGTGCGCCGTTCGATCCAGCCTTGCGACAGGCCCAGTTCCTGCTCGAGTTCGGCATTGGCGACGCGACGCGCAGGCACATGATGGCCAAGCCCCACGATCCTGCTCGCGCGCATAGTCATCAATTGCCTCGCTTTGGAAATGCCCGGCACCGTCCGCCGGATGCCGTCTCATTATCGCGTCCTGCTTTGCATCAGCAGCGACGATTACGCAACGCCGCGGCGAGCGCGGCTTGGAATGAATGCAAGCGAGACGCACACGCATCCACGCGATCACATCCGCTTTATTACACGTTTAAGCGTTATAATGTTGCGCAAGGCGTCGAGATACTATCTAGCCTTGAGATGACATCGCGCAGCCGACGGGATACATTCCCGCCATGACTGCGATCCGCCACATGATGGACTGCCGGACCACCGCCGGGCTGCGCGCCTTGCGGTTTCTGTTCGCAGCCGTTCTCTCGCTCGCGGTTTCGCTTTCGCTGTTCCATGGCCTCGCATCCGAGATCGAAGATCACGCGCCGCCGTCTGCAACGCTGGTCCTCGAACAGGCGCAGACTGCCTCGCATCAAACGGCTCATCACCAGATGGCCGATCATTGTCTGGCGCACATGATGGCCGAGGTCGATCATCCTGCCAGCGTCGCCGTGCAGCAGGATTACAAAGTGCAGTTGAGCTGGCACAACGACACGGCGCAGCCAAACGCCGCAACGGACTCTCCGTTCAAGCCGCCGCGCGCCCAGGTTTGACGCGGCCGTAGTTCATCGGCCGCCTTCCTGAAACCTGAGGCTCATCAGCCGCGCGGGCGCTCGCCTGCAGCGGGCGGAACGATATCCATGAAACGATCAATTTTTTGGGCGGCGCTGGCCGCATTGGGCATTGCCGCGACCATCGCAGCGATGAATTGGCGGCCGGCCGCGAAAACCGGCGGCAGCCATTCGCATCATGCGGCCGAAGGCGCGCACGGCCACGGCGGCCCCACCGAACATGCCGACCACATCGAACTCACCGATGCGCAGATCGCAGCAGCGGGGATCACGCTCGCACCGGTCGAGGCGAAAACACTCTCCGAGCATTTCCTTGCGCCGGGCACCATCGTTCCTGATGCCGACCGGATCGGGCGGGTCGCGGTGCGCGTGCTCGGCACTGTTACCGAACTGCGAAAGCGTGTCGGCGACATGGTCGAGAAGGACGAGGTGGTCGCAACGCTGGAGAGCCGCGAACTGTCCGAGGCGAAGAGCGAATATCTCGCCGCGCGTCTCACCAACGATCTGCAGCAGACCCTGGCGACGCGCCACAAGCAACTCTGGGAGTCGCGCTCGTTCCCCGAGAACGAATATCTCAAATCGCGTCTCACCGCGCAGGATGCCCGCATCCGTTTCGACTCAGCGCATCAGAAGCTGCTGGCGCTGGGCCTCACCGACACCGAGATCGCGCAACTGCCGGATCTGCCGATCGAAGAGCTGCGCAAACAGTCGCTGCGTTCACCCCTCCGCGGCCGCATCGCCGAGCGGCGCGTCGACCTCGGCGCACTGGTCGGCCGTGAAGGCCAGGAGAGTGAGCTTTTCGTCATCGTCGATCTCGACAAGGTGTGGATCGATCTCGCGATCTCGCCGGGCGATCTGAGCAAGGTGGTCGAAGGCTCCACGGTCAATATCACCGCCGGCCCCGACGGACCTACAGGCGCGGCGCAGATCGTGTTCATCAGCCCGTTGATCGACAAGGACACCCGCGCCGCACGCGTCATCGCCACGCTCGATAACGCGGGCGCGCACTGGCGGCCGGGCATGTTCGTCACCGCCGAGGTGCCGGTCGCAAATCGCGGCCCGGTGCTCGCCGTGCCGAAAGCGGCGCTGCAGACGCTCGACGGCGCACCGACGCTGTTCGTCAAACAGGATGAGGGATTTGCAATCCGCAAGGTGCGGCTCGGGCGCGAGGACGACGAGCGGCAGGAGATCGTCGCCGGTGTAAACGCCGGAGAGGTCATCGCGATCTCGAACACCTTCACGTTGAAAGCCGAACTCGGCAAGGGCGAAGCGGAGCACTGAGACCATCATGATCAAAGCCGTGCTCTCGTTCTCCATCGCGCAGCGATGGGCGGTCGTCATCGTCACCCTCGTCGTTGCAGCCTTCGGCGCGTGGTCGCTGTCGCGGCTGCCGATCGACGCCGTGCCCGACATCACCAACAATCAGGTGCAGATCAACACGCTGGCGCCGGCGTTCTCAACCGTGGAGGTCGAGAAACAGATCACGGTGCCGCTCGAGACCGCACTCGCCGGAATGCCGGGGCTCGAGAGTACCCGCTCGCTATCGCGCAACGGCTTTTCGCAGATCACCGCAGTGTTCGACGAGAAGACCAACATCTATTTCGCGCGCCAGCAGGTGAGCGAACGTCTGACCGAAGCGCGGCAGGCGCTGCCGCAGGGCACCGAGCCGCGGATGGGGCCGGTCTCGACGGGGCTTGGCGAGGTTTCGATGTGGACGGTGCGATACGTCGTGCAGGCAACCAACCACCCGAGCGAGACCGGGCCGCAAAGTGACGGCAGCTATATCACGCCGGAAGGCCAGCGGCTCGTCACTTCCCTTGAGCGCGAAGCCTATCTGCGCACGGTGCAGGAATGGATCGTCCGGCCGCAGATTAAATCCGTCGCCGGAGTCGCGGGTGTCGATTCCATCGGCGGCTACACCAAGCAGTATCAGGTGCAGCCCGACACGGCGCGGCTTGCTTCCTACGGGTTGTCGTTCACAGATATCGTCAAGGCGCTGGAAGAGAACAACGTCAGCCGCGGCGCGCGCTATATCGAGCGCAACGGCGAAGGCATCGCGGTGCGCGCGACCGGCCGCATCCAGACGCTCGATGACCTCGCCAACGTGGTGGTTTCGACGCGCGGCGGCCGGCCGATCCGCATTGCGGACATTGCCTCCACCGCGATCGGCGGCGAAACGCGCACCGGCAGCGCCAGTATCAACGGCGAGGAAGCCGTGATCGGCACCGCGCTGATGCTGATCGGCGGCAACAGCCGCACCGTCGCAGCCGCGGTCGATGCACGGCTCACCGAGATCGCGCGCCTGTTGCCGCCCGGCATCGAGATCAAACCGCTGCTCGACCGCACGCAGCTTGTCGATGCCACCATCCGCACCGTCGCGAAGAATCTGACGGAAGGTGCTGCGCTTGTCATCGCCGTGCTGCTCATCCTTCTGGGCAATCTGCGTGCGGCGATCATCACCGCCATCGTCATTCCGCTCGCGATGCTGATGACCGCCATCGGCATGGTGGAGAGCCGGATCAGCGCCAACCTGATGAGCCTCGGTGCACTGGACTTCGGACTGATCGTCGACGGTGCGGTGATCATCACCGAGAACTGCCTGCGGCATCTCGCCGAACGGCAGCGCGAGCTGGGCCGCCTGCTGACGCGAACCGAACGGCTTGAAACCGTCCGCGACGCCGCGCAGGAAATGATCCGGCCGAGTGTCTACGGTCAGGCCATCATCATTCTGGTTTATGTGCCGCTGCTGTCGTTCACCGGCGTCGAAGGCAAGATGTTCGAGCCGATGGCACTCACCGTCATACTCGCGCTCGCAAGCGCGTTCGTGCTGTCGCTGACGCTGGTCCCCGCTGCCGTCGCGCTGTTCGTCACCGGCCGCGTCACGGAAAAGGACAACGCTGCTGTCGGCTGGCTCAAGCGCCACTACGAACCGCTGCTCCGCAAGGCGATCGCGCGACCCGCGCCTGTGATCGGCAGCGCGAGTTTCCTCGTCTGCGCGAGCCTCGCGCTGTTCACGACGCTCGGGCAGGAGTTCATTCCCTCGCTCGACGAGCAGAACATCGCGCTTCACGCGCTCCGCATTCCCAGCACGTCGCTGTCGGAATCGCAACGCATGCAGCTCGACGTCGAGAAAACCATTGCCGGCTTGCCTGAAGTCGAGACCGTGTTCTCCAAGACGGGCACCGCCGAGATCGCGTCCGATCCGATGCCGCCGAACGCTTCCGATACCTTCGTGATCCTGAAGCCGCGCGCGCAGTGGCCCGATCCGGCGTCCTCGAAGGAAGACCTCGTACATCGCATTTCCGATGCCGTCGCGAAGCTGCCCGGCCAGGCCTACGAGTTCACCCAGCCGATCCAGATGCGGTTCAACGAGCTGCTCGCCGGTGTGCGCGGCGACATCGCCGTCAAGGTGTTCGGCGACGACTTCGAGGCGATGCTGCGCGCCGCCAACGAGATCGCGGCGATCCTGCGCACGACACAAGGCGCAACCGACGTGAAGGTCGAGCAGATCAACGGCCTGCCGACGCTCGACATCGTCATCAACCGCGCCGAGATCGCGCGCCTCGGACTATCCGCAGGTACGATCCAGGCGGTGATCGGCGCCGCGGTCGGCGGACAGGAAGCCGGCAAGGTGTTCGAAGGCGACCGCCATTTCGAGATCGTGGTCAAGCTCGCGGAGAACCACCGAGCCGACCTCGAAGTGCTGCGCAATCTTCCGGTGACGTTGCCGGCCTCGGCACCGGGAGCGGCACTGCAGACCGTGCCGCTCAACAGAGTCGCGGATTTTCGTTTCATCGAAGGGCCGAACCAGATCAGCCGCGAACAAGGCAAGCGCCGCGTCGTCGTCACCGCGAACGTGCGCGGCCGCGACATGGCCTCCGTCGTCGATGATGCGCGCGCGAAGATCGACCAGACGGTGAAGCTTCCCTCCGGTTACTGGATCGCCTGGGGCGGCCAGTATGAAAACCTCGCCAGCGCGCGGGCGCGGCTCGCGCTCGTCGTGCCGGGCTGCTTCGTCCTGATCTTTCTCCTGTTATGCAGCGCGCTCGGCACCGCGCGCGATGCCGCGATCGTGTTCACCGCGGTGCCGCTTGCCTTGACCGGCGGCATCCTCACGCTCTGGCTGCGCGGCCTGCCGTTCTCGGTCTCGGCGGCGGTGGGATTCATCGCGCTGTCCGGCATCGCGGTGCTGAACGGCCTCGTGATGCTTAGCGCCATTCGCCAGATCGCGGAGCGTACCGACGCCACGTCCGCCATCGTCGAAGGCGCGCTGACGCGGCTGCGGCCCGTGGTGATGACGGCGCTCGTTGCCGCACTCGGCTTCGTGCCGATGGCGATCGCGACCAGCGCCGGCGCGGAGGTGCAACGGCCGCTCGCAACCGTCGTCATCGGCGGCATCATCTCCTCGACGGTGCTGACGCTGTTCGTACTGCCCGCGCTCTATGCGACGTTCCACAAGAACGCAGCGAAACCGCAATGACAGGCACGCATGTCCGCGCAAGTTCCGGTGCTTCCCAGCGCGACGCCGATATATCGTTTCGGCGTCGCCGATCTCCGGAGGAACATCACTGATCGTGTCCGGTTGTGGACGCGGGGCGCGCGTTACACGACAACAGGAGAGACACGATGCGAAACCGTTTCATGACCTCCCTAGCCGCCCTGACAATCCTCGCCGGAACAGGCGCAGCTTTCGGACAGGGCACCGGCACGCGGGAAGCGCCGTCAGGCGGAACCTCGACGCAATCGCCGTCCGCCGCGCCGGACTCCGGCATGCGCTCCGGTTCATCCGGCGTGCAAATGAAGGGCGCTCAATCCCCGGACTCGCAGGACGCAACGCCGCAACAGAAGTCGTCACAATCCGGCGAAGGCATGCGCGGCTCGCGGCAGAATGCGCAGGATAACCGGCCTGATCGGATGAAGGGGCCGCAGTCCACCGAGGATCGCTCGAAAGGCGAGCGCACCAAGGGCGCCGAATCCGAGGGCGCGCGCAAGAACGGCAACATGAACGCGGAGCGCCGCGGCACCGAGACCGACAGCAAGCAGCGCTCGCAGACCACCGGTCAGGCCGGCGCCGGTGCAAAGCTCTCGACCGAGCAGCGCACCAAGATCACCAGCGTCATCCGCGAGCAGCGCGTTCAGCCGGAGACCAACGTCAACTTCAATATCTCGGTCGGCACCCGCGTGCCGCGGTCGGTGCACTTCCATCCGCTTCCCGCAGATATCATCACGATCTATCCCGGCTGGCGCGGCTATGAATTCTTCCTGGTTCGTGACGAGATCATTGTCGTGAACCCGCGCACGCTCGAGATCGTCGCGGTACTGGAAGCCTAACTGCAGCGCGCGAGCATGAGCGAGAAACGAAACAAAACGAGCGGGTTTGGCGTCGCCAAGCCCGCTCGGTTTTTTTGCTGATGTGTAATTGAGTCGTCAGCATCCGCAGACCACTTGAGCGCAGGCAAGCGGCCTACCCGAACCAACAACAACCCGCCGCAGCTACCGTATTCCGAACGGCAGGGAGTCGAATTTCATTTTGAGACCGGCCGAGACGATCGTGACGTTCAAATCCGACGTCGCGGAAAATGGAAGACCAAGATAACGGGGATCGCCCGACGCGATCGTGACGGCTCCGTTGCCGAGGCCGAGCGATTGCGTGATTGCGAGATCGAGCGTCGTTCGTTCGCTGTAGCGATACGAGAGACCGGCGGACAGGATCACCTGGTTGGGCTCGGGCAGCCTGACATCGCGCGTCATGTCGTTCATCGGCGCGATTTCGTATCCGACGCCCGCGCGTGCTGTGACTTTCTGACTGAAGTCGTATTCGCCACCGACCGAGAACAGCCAGCCATCGCGATAGCGAAGCGGCAGCGTTGTCAGCACCCCGCCCGAAACCCTGTCATAAACCGGGACCGTGCCGAGGCGGCTCCAGTTCGTCCACTCGACCGTGCCCATCACACGATAGCGCTCATTCAACTCCTGACGTACGCCGAGGCTGACAAGAGCGGGAGTCGTCAAACCCGCCGCCGCCGATGCCCTCCCCAACGGCGTGGTCAGATGCCCGTCGAGATCATGGCTGATTGCAGAGCGATAGCCGAGACCGATCGTGCCGCCCGCCCACGGCTTCAACTGCATGCCCAGATTGAAGCCGACGCCGACACCGTCCGCCTTCAGCATGGCATCGGGAGCAAACGGAACAACGTCGACGGCCTGAGTGAGCTTCGTCTTGAAATACTGAACCTGCAATCCGACGCCGACCGAAAGCACATCGTTGACGCGATAGGACAGCATCGGGTTGGCGTTGATCGAAAAGATTTCCGACTTTCGCCCGTAAATCTGCCCGGCCCAGTTGGTCGGCGCCTGCGTCGCAAGACCGTACGGACTCGTGATCGACATCCCAAGGGTCATGCGACTGTTGAGCGGCATGGCCATGTACATCGCCGGGACCAACGCGCCCTTCCCGATATCGACGGTGTTGCTCGCAGCCGGATCCAGACTGATCGCCGGGAAAATAACGTTCGATACGCCTTCGACCTGAAAACGATCGACGTTGGCTAGCACCGCCGGGTTCCAGTAACTGAAGGACAAGGCGTTGCCTGCGGCGACACCCGCAATGGCCGCGCCAAAACCTTCGGCACTCTGCGCACGGATTCCGAATCCTCCCGCACGCGCATCGGGCGCAATAGTGAGACAGGCGAGAATGAAAATCCCACGCCAAGCGTGGGATACCGTCGGACGAAAAATCAAGATGTTGCCCCCCAGCCCATATCTCGCAATCCCGTCAGCCCCGGTAACTCGGAAAAAGCAACTCGGCGGGTGCTACCGAACAACCGCCCATGCTCCCACAAGACGTGGATAGAAAACGCAATGATGACCTGACGCGGATTCCTGCACAAGGCGCTCCCGCAGCGTATCGATAGCGACGGTACCCGATCCTGCAATTCCCAGCTTCTCCATCGCAGGCAAGAGACTGCGAACGGACTCCACGAGGAAATCGATTCCCGCCTGCTCGTTGGACGCCGCGATCCGCGTCAACCCGATCATTTCCGGCTTCAAACCTGCGGAGCAAAACCCGTCAAACAGACCCACGCCCATATCCGGCTGACGGCCCATACGACGATAGACCTCGCCGACCCATCCGACGCACTGTTGCAGGAGAGGCAAAGGCGGATAGCAAGCGGCGGTGCTGAGATCGAACTCGATGAAGGAGACGATTGCTCCGGGGCGCAGGCTGGCCCGCAACCGGCTCAGCGCCTCCGCTGGATTGGCAAGATGGATGAGAAGAAAACGGCCAATCACCGCATCGAACGATGAAGCATCCTCGAGCGTCTCGAGCGTACCCTGTGAAAAGCGCACCCATGGTTTGCCCAGGGCATCGAGCCGCGCACGGGCGACCGCCAACGCATCCGATGATGGATCGATTCCCGTCACGGCCCCGCTCGACGTGACAAGCTTCGCCGCGATGAGAGAGACATCGCCGCCCCCGCAGCCGATATCAAGAACCCGCATGCCGCTCTTGAGCCCGGCACGCACCAGAATATCGCGTGTCAAATCCGCAAAGAGGAGCCCCTGGCGATGCAGCCGCTCAAGTTCGCGGTTTGAATGGCCAAGAACATAACCTGCTCTCGCCGCATCAAGCTCAGTTTCACTCATATTGGAACCAGCCACAGGTGGGCGCCTCGAATGCCCCACTCCTTATCTAAAATTCTTAACGGGCTCTAAACTCTGTTCCGCATACAACAGCTGCTGTAGCTGGAAAAAGCAATGCTTTCGCGGAAAGTCGAGACGGCTCAAGGACGGGTGGCGGTTCTGGAAAGCACCGGGACGGGCATGCCTGTCCTCTTCATTCACGGCAATTCGTCCAGCGGCCACGCCTTCCAGCGGCAATTCGAAGCAGATTTCGCAAAAATCTATCGGATCATCGCCGTCGATCTTCTTGGACACGGGCAATCGGACAACGCGCGGGATCCTCAGCAGGTCTACAGCGTGCCGGGCCACGCCGCCGTTCTGATCGACGTGCTGCGTTCGCTGAAGATTCATCGTGCCGCTCTGTTCGGCTGGTCGCTCGGCGGACACATCGCGATCGAAATGATCGGTCAAGGCTTCGATGCCGCCGGCATCATGATCGTCGGGACGCCACCGATCCGGCCTGGCCTGCTTGGAATGGTTCGCGGCTTCCAGACGCAATTCGATCTGTTGCTTGCGACGCGTGGCGTGTTACGGCCCCACGAGATCGAACGCTTCGCCCGTGCGTGTGTCGGCGAGACATACGCGGCGCAGTTCCATGACGCGATCGCGCGGACCCATGTTCGTGCGCGTCCTCTTCTGGCGCGCGGAATGATGACCGGGGTCGGCCTCGATCAGCGCCAGATCATTGAGAACCTGCCGGCACCGGTCGCCGTCGTGAACGGTGCCTACGAGCCTTTCGCCCGGCTCGAATATCTCTCAAGCCTCACTTATCGGAATCTTTGGGGCGGCCATTGCCACATCATCGACGGCGCCGGTCACGCGCCGTTCCTGACCGCGCCTGAGCAATTCAATTCGCTGCTTTCGCTCTTTCTGGAAGACGCGAGCCGATATCACGCCGACGATGCAGAACGCCATCGCGTCGTCGCCTGACAGCCCCTGCTAGCGGGTTGTTGAGGTCGGAACGCTTGCCCACGATGTGCGCTTCGACCGGCGCGCGTAGCTCCAGCGGAATGACATCGGCCAGATTGCGATCGCCGCGCTGGTACAGTTCTTCCAACTCCGCGGGCGTACTCTGCATAAACGGATAGCGCTGGATAATCCGCTCCTTCACCGACGGATAATTGACGCCCATCAGACTGAAGAGCGGCGCCAGTTTTGGAAATCGCCGTGGCTCGCAAAGCGGGTTCATCAGGAACACGCGCTTGTAGAACGCCTGATGCTCGACGCGCACCGAAGCAAGCCCGAGATCGGCTCGAAAATATTCCGAAGCGAGAAACCCGAGCCGTACGGTGATGTAGGGCAACTCAGGATAGTGACGCGCAATGGCCGGGTGCGCCACGAACCGGGTCGGATCGACAATGGTGCGCCCCTTCTCGATCTCCGGTCGCAGCACGTCAGGAAAGACGTCGACACTGGGCGAGAGTGGGTGCTCAGGGGTTGCGACGTGCACCCGAAGAGAGCTCGCCAACTCGCCGTCGATGTAGGCGCCGAAAATCCAGACATTCGGCAACTCATCATACTTGTCGGCAAAACGCCGCTCGAAGCTGATGGGGATCGTGCCTTCCCGAACGTAAGCCTCATAGCGAAGGCGAAACACCGCCTCCCGGTCCGCCTCGCCCTCGATCCTCCGGTACTGAACAGTCTCCGCAAAGTCACTGAGGCGTTCAGAAAATCCCTTGCCCGCTCGAGCCGCAACGGAACCCATTGTATACGCTCCCAAAACGAAGATGCTGTTCTGGAAGATTAACCCATTATTTACCAAGATAAATAATTTATTGCCGTCTTCGAGGACGCAAATCGCCCGCCGCTCAGCTCCGGGAAAGGCGGCACGACAGAGCGCTCGCTAAAAATTCGTCGAAAATTTTCCATATCGCGCGCACCGCCTGTAAATTCACCTCTCTTAATACCCCTCGTAATAAAAGAGACAGGCACCCAGCGGCTTCTCCGCTGGAGCTCGAGGGACGTATGCGACGCGGGTTTTCGACAGATGATCAAAGGGCTCTTCCGGTCGACATTTATGCTTCGTCCGTAGACGCGCTTTATGCCGACTCCCGCTCGCTTTACGCGGGCACGATCAGCGCCGCGGCCGCCGCGGCCGTGACCGCATGGAAAGCCGCCCAGTGGCCGTTTCTGGCATGCTCTCTGCTGCTGGCCTTGATCGGCTGGGCGCGGGTGCGGGACATGGCTGCCTATTCGCGCCAAAAGCCCAGCGCAGACAATTACGTTGAGACCCGCCGCTGGGAGAAGCGCTACATCCTCGGCTCCGGCGCGTTCGTCGCGATTCTCAGTTTCTGGTGCTTTCTTACCTTCGCGCTGACATCCGACCCAGCGGTCCATCTCATCAGCTTCTCGGTCAGCCTCGCCTATCTCGTGGGCGTGACCGGGCGGAATTTCTCAAGCGACCAGCTTGTGACCACCCAGACGGTTTGCGCCGGCCTGCCGATGACCGCCGGGCTGATCATTCAGAACGACATCTACTATGCCTTCTTGGCCTCTCTGCTGATTCCGTTCTTTCTGAGCCTTCGGTTCATCTCGACGCGCCTGCGCAAGACGCTGTTCGACGCCGTCGTCGCCTCGCGCGAGATCCAATTGCTCGCCAAGCGTTTCGATACGGCGCTGAACAACATGCCCCACGGCCTGTGCATGTTCGATGCAAACCGGCGCCTGCTTGTCACCAATCACCGCTTTATCGAGATGCTGGGGCTTGGCTCCAACCTCAACGGCAACCTTTGCATCCGCGAGCTGCTGCAACACATCACCGCGTCAAATCAGTTGCGGCATCTCTCGCCGGACGAATTCGCATCCCAGTTCGAGGAGCGCATTGCCTCCAGGCAGCGGCAAACGCTCGCGCTCGAAGTCGACGCAAACAAGACGTTCGAGCTAACGTTCCAGCCGATGGAGAATGGCGGCCATGTCGTGCTCTCGGAAGACATCACCGAACGACAGCAGACGGCTGAGAGAATCGAACACCTCGCTCGCTATGATGCACTGACCGGCTTGCCGAACCGCACCCATCTCGAGGATGAGTTCGAAAGACTCACCGCACAAGGCATGCAGAGTTGCGCCCTGCTTTTCATTGACCTCGACCAATTCAAGAAAGTGAACGACACGCTTGGTCATCCGGCCGGAGACGCTCTCCTGTGCCAGGTCGCGAACCGTCTGCGTCGCATCCTGAATACGACAGGCATCGTTGCCCGCTTCGGGGGGGACGAGTTCGTCGTGCTGCTGCCGATTCAGCACAGTAGAGATGAAGCTGCGCAGCTCGCAGGGCACATCATCCGCACCTTGAGTGAGATCTATGACGTCAACGGGCACCAGATCATGGTCGGTGCGAGCGTCGGCGTCGGCGTAATGCCCGAAGATGGCAGAACATTCGAGCAGATCCTCAAATGCGCCGACATGGCCATGTACCACGCCAAGGCCGACGGGCGCGGGACATACTCCTTCTTCGAACACACCATGGATGAAAAGGCGCAGACGCGCCGGGCGCTCGAGCTCGACATCCGCAACGCGATGACGCGAAACGAGTTCGACATCTATTTCCAGCCGATCATGGACATCAAAACCGGACGGACGGTCACTTGCGAAGCATTGCTGCGCTGGCCGCACACCGAGCGCGGCATGGTGCCGCCGAACGAATTCGTATCAGTCGTCGAAGAAATGGGACTCATCACCGAGCTCGGCACCTGGGTGCTTCACAAGGCTTGCAGTGAATGCACAACGTGGCCGAAGAACATCGGCGTCGCGGTAAATGTCTCGGCCATTCAGTTCCGGCGCAGCAATGTGAGTGAACTCATCGCCGAGTGCCTCGCGAGTACGGGACTTTCGGCCGATCGCCTCGAGATCGAGATCACCGAGTCGGTGCTTCTGGAAAACACCGCCGAGATTCAGAAGGCGCTGAACGATATCCGCAAGCAAGGCGTTCGGATTTCACTCGATGATTTCGGAACGGGTTATTCGAGCCTGAGCTATTTGCGGGAATTCCCGCTCAGCAAGATCAAGATCGACCGCAGCTTCCTTGCCGGAATCGAAAACGATCCCCGCTCAATGAAGCTGCTCTATGGCATCGCGCGCGTCAGTGCGGATCTCGGAATGTCCGTCGTCGTGGAAGGCGTGGAAACCCATCGGCAGCTCACCCTGCTGTTGCAGGAGCCAAGCATCACGCAGGTCCAGGGTTATCTGTTCTCCGGCGCGATCGGTGGCGTCGATACGCACAAGCGTCTTAAGGACGAACGCGCGCTCGAGTGCATCGCGTAGCCGACGCTTTACGGAGCAACTCCTGCCTTCGGCAACCGACCGCTGACTTGCATCAGCCCGCCAACGATCGCCGGACGCCATAAGTGTCTGATTTTGTGAATATGCTCAGTGCATCAAGCGCTTAACGAAGCAATGGTGCCCAGGGGCGGGATCGAACCACCGACACTGCGATTTTCAGTCGCATGCTCTACCAACTGAGCTACCTGGGCATTGCTCCCGCAACTTTTCGGAGGGGAGCGGGCGGTTTATAGGCAGGCGCGCGCGTCCTGTCCAGCCGCGACGGGCGCTTTTCCGCTTTGCGCCCTGCCCGTCCCGGCTGGCGATAGCAAAGCCGAATCAAGAGGATCGCGAGGCGCCCGGCGGGGGCGTCGGCTCCTCGTCATCGTCAGTTTCCATGTCGCGCGCCGGAATCGCATAGGCGCCGGAAAGCCAACGGTTGAGGTCGACATCGCGGCAGCGCTCGGAACAGAACGGTCGCGACGCGTGGGTCGCGGGCTTGCCGCAAATCGGACAAGGCTTCTGGCGTGTCATCGTCGGCTCACGCTGTTCGTTTCAGGTCGCGTTGACCCAGCCCGCACGCACCGGAAAGCCTTCGCCTTCCAGCAGCGCCATCGATTCATATAAAGGCAGCCCGACGACGCCGGTATAGGAACCGACCATTTTCACCACAAACGCGCCCGCGATGCCCTGCACGGCATAGCCGCCCGCCTTGTCGCGCCATTCGCCTGAATCGATGTAGCTCTCGATATCGGCAGCGGAGAGGCGCTTGAAGCGCACCCGCGTTTCGACGAGACGCTGGCGGAACGATTCCTTCGGCGTGACAAGGCAGATCGAGGTGTAGACGCGATGGTTGCGTCCGGAGAGCAACCGCAGGCACTGCACGGCCTCATCCACCAGTTCGGCCTTCGGCAGAATGCGGCGGCCGACCGCGACCACGGTATCGGCGGCGAGGATGTAGGCGCCGCGCAGATCGTCATCGAGCTGCACCGATTTCAGCGCCGCGTCCGCCTTGGCGCGCGCAAGACGCGTTGCGCATACCCGCGGCAGCTCACCCCGCTTCGGCGTTTCGTCGACATCGGCAGGCCGCAGCGCATCGGGCTCGATGCCCGCCTGGTTCAGCAGGCTGAGCCGGCGCGGCGAGCCGGACGCAAGTACGAATTTGGGACGGCCAAGCATGGGAGACGATCTGATCGGGGATGAGGTGCGGCGGAAACTAACGGAACAGCCTTCCCCGGACAACCGGGGAAACCGGCGGGAACGACGCTTTGTCGTTCAGGCATTCGGGGCCGGCGAGGAGCCGAACCGCGCGCGAATCCGGCGCGCAAGCTCGTCACGGGTCGCACGATAGGCATCGAGCTGCAGTTCGCGCCGCCCCTCGGTGCCGACCGGATCCTGCGTCGGCCAGTACTCGACATCGGTCGCAAGCGTCGCGGTCATCTCCAGCGCACGGTGATGTGCCTCCGGTGCAAGCGTGATGATGAGATCGAAATTGAAGCCTTCCCAATCCTCGAGCTCGTCCACCATCCACGGCCGGTGTTTTGAGATATCGAGACCGACCTCCTCCATCACCGCCACCGCGAAGGGATTGGACTCCCCCGGCCGTACGCCCGCGGATTGCACATAAAGTCCGCGCGGCGCCATCTGCCGCAACAGCGCCGCCGCCATCGGCGAGCGCACACTGTTCTGTCCGCACATGAACAGAACCGCCTGCGGCGCGCGCGGGCGTCGCACCTCGTTCATGCGGGACCCGTCGGGCGCGCCGCCCAGTGATCACGCCGAGGTTGGCAACGCCGGGGTTCATGGGTGCCGGCCATGCCTCAGCCCTTCCAGTGCAGCACACACAGCAGAGTGAACAGGCGACGCGAGGTCTCGAAGTCCATGTCCACCTTGCCGCGCAGCCGTTCCTTCAACGTCTGCGAGCCTTCATTATGCACGCCGCGGCGCCCCATATCGATCGCCTCGATCTTGTCGGGTGTCGCGGTCCGAATCGCCTGATGATAGCTGTCGCAGATCATGAAGTAGTCCTTCACGATGCGGCGAAATGGCGTCAGCGAAATCAGGTGGACGATGACCGGCGTGCCGTCTTCCCTGCGGATGTCGAACATCAGCCGGTTCCCGGTGATGCCGAGACGCAGCGTGAACGGTCCCTTCGGCGAGCCGAGCGGCGCGAAGAAATTCTGCTCGATCAGATCATAGATCGCGATTGCGCGCTCGTGTTCGATGTCCGGGCCCGAACGTCCGATCGACTCCTCGTCGAGCGTCACCGCGACGATGCAGCTCTCCGGATCATGATCGGGTTCGCCGTCATCACTCATGGCAGATTCAGCCGCACACCAACGGAACGCGCATGCGCATCGAGGCCCTCGGCGGTGCCGAGCGTCATCGCGGCGGGGCCGAGCGCGCGCAACTGCTCCGCACCGCATTTGAGGATCGACGTGCGCTTCATGAAATCGAGCACGTTGAGGCCGGAAGAAAACCGCGCCGAGCGCGCCGTCGGCAGCACATGGTTGGAGCCGCCGACGTAATCGCCGATCGCCTCCGGCGTGTACGCGCCGATGAAGATCGCACCGGCATTGCGCACGCGCGCGGCGAGCGCTTCCGCATCTGCCGTCATGATCTCGAGATGCTCGGCGGCAATCGCATCGGCAAGCGGCAGCGCTGCTTCCATCGATTTCACCACGATGATCGCGCCGAAATCATTCCACGACGGGCGAGCAATGGCTGCACGCGGCAGCGTCGCAAGCTGCGCCTCGACGGCACGCTCGACATGGCCGGCGAGTTCTTCATCATCAGTGAGCAGGATCGACTGCGCGTTGACGTCATGCTCAGCCTGCGCCAGCAGGTCGGCCGCGATCCAGTCGGGATTGGCGGTGTGGTCCGCCATCACCAGCACTTCGGAGGGACCCGCGATCATGTCGATGCCGACCTTGCCGAAAACGATGCGCTTGGCGGCGGCGACATAGGCGTTGCCGGGACCGACGATCTTCGCCACCGGTTTGATCGTCGCCGTACCATAGGCGAGCGCCGCCACGGCCTGCGCACCGCCGACACGATAGACTTCGGTGATGCCGGCGAGCGAGGCCGCCGCCAGCACCAGCGGGTTGAGCTTGCCGTCCGGCGCGGGCACCACCATCACGATGCGCGAGACGCCTGCGACCTTGGCGGGGACGGCGTTCATCAGCACCGACGACGGATAGGCCGCGGTGCCGCCGGGGACATAAAGCCCGACCGCCTCGACCGCGCTCCAGCGCCAGCCGAGTTCGACGCCGAGCGGATCGGTGAAGCGTTCATCCTTCGGCAGCTGGCGGCGGTGATAGACCTCGATCCGGTCGCGCGCGAGCTTGAGTGCGTCTACGGTTTTCGGATCGCAGGCTGCCGTCGCCGCGGCGATGTCATCGGCGCTCACCCGCAGCGTCTCGGGTTTCAGCGACAAGCGGTCGAATTTCGCGGTGGCCTCGATCAGCGCCGCGTCGCCGCGCGCGGCCACATCCTCGACAATTGCACGGGCGGCCATGTCAATATCGCGCGCAACCTCGCGCTTCATCGACAGGAAGGCGGCAAAACGCGCGGTGAAATCGGGACTACGGTCGTCAAGGCGGATCGGCATGGGCGACTTTCAACAGGTCTTTCCACCTTCAATGGCGCTCCCGCGCCGCGCCGTCAACAACCCCAGGTCAAGTGGCACGTCAGGTGGCGGGTCAGGCCGGCCCCCGCGCGCTCCCCTGCCCGCCCGGCTCCTGCAGGATGGCCTCCAGCGTCTCCTCGCCAATGTCGGCCAGTTCGCATTCGATGCACTCGACATCGAGGCGCAGTGCCGCGCCGTCCGCAAACATCAGCACCACGCTGCCGCCCGGCGCGCGGCCGGGATGGAATTCGAGGCCGAACAATTCGAGCTCCATGTTGCGGTCGGCCAGGTCGATCCCCCGCGCCTTGCAGGCCAGCACGCGGTCAAACCGCAGCGCTGTAACGAAGCGGCGTTCCGACAGTTTTCCGGAGCATACCGCCTGATCCCAGTCGAGCCGCTTCATGCCGACCACGAGGCGCTTCTCGCTCTGCCGCCACAGGATGTCGGCGACATGCACCGAGGCGTCCTGCACATGGGCGGAGATCACCGCGAGGTCATCTTCATCGAGCGCAATCAATTTTCGCAGGGAGGCCATGACACTCTCCAAACAATGACACTCTATGAGAGCCCAAACTCAGAGAACGCGTCTCACTTATAACCGACGTCTTACGAAACCGCGGCTCGCAGCGATCCGAGCCGCTTTCCTCTTTGAGGCGTTTTCTTCACGCGAACCGGTTCCCACTTCGCTTGAAAACGCTTCTTAACCGCTGATCCGCTCGATGGTCGCGCCACAGGCGGAGAGCTTGTCCTCCAGCCGCTCGAAGCCGCGATCGAGATGATAGATGCGGTTGACCATGGTTTCGCCCTCGGCCGCGAGTGCCGCGATCACCAACGACACCGAGGCCCGCAGATCGGTCGCCATCACCGGCGCGCCGCGCAGCTTCGGCCGGCCCTCGATAGTGGCGGTCTCGCCGTCGAGCGCGATGCGGGCACCGAAGCGTGCGAGTTCCTGCACATGCATGAAGCGGTTTTCGAAGATCGTCTCGGTGATGCGCGAGGAGCCTTCCGCGCGCGTCATCAGCGCCATCAACTGCGCCTGCAGATCAGTCGGGAAACCCGGGAACGGCGAGGTCGAAACATCGACGGGGCGGATGCCGCTGCCGTTTCGCTGCACGCGAATGCCTTCATTGGTCTGCGTGATGGTGGCGCCCGCCTCAATCAGCACATCGAGCGCCGCCTGCATCAATTCCGGCCGTGCGCCCTGCAACTGCACGTCGCCACCAGTCATTGCCACCGCCATCGCGTAGGTGCCGGCCTCGATACGGTCCGGCAGCACGGCATGGCGCGCGCCGTGCAATTTTTCGACGCCCTCGATCACGATGCGCGAGGTGCCCGCCCCCGTGATCTTCGCGCCCATCTTGTTCAGGCAGTCGGCAACATCCGCAATCTCCGGCTCACAGGCGGCATTGGTGATGACGGTGGTGCCCTTGGCAAGCGTCGCCGCCATCAGCGCGACATGAGTGCCGCTCACCGTGACTTTGGGAAACTCGATCTCGGCGCCGTGCAGGCCCTGCGGGGCGCGCGCCACCGCATAGCCGCCGTCGATCACAATCTCCGCACCCAGTTTCTCGAGCGCCATGATGAGCAGATCGACCGGCCGCGTGCCGATGGCGCAGCCGCCCGGCAGCGAGACGTTCGCTTCTTTCATCCGCGCGAGCAGCGGGCCGATCACCCAGAAGCTCGCCCGCATCTTGGAGACGAGGTCATAGGGCGCAGTGGTGTCGATGATGTTGGCCGCCGAGATATGCAGGGTTTGGCCCTGATGCTCACGGTCGCCCGGCCGCTTGCCGGCGGACATGATGTCGACGCCGTGGTTGCCGAGAATCCGCTGCAGCAACGCGACATCGGCGAGCCGCGGCACGTTCTCCAGAATGAGCGTCTCGTCCGTGAGAAGCGCCGCGATCATCAGCGGCAAGGCCGCATTCTTCGCCCCGGAAATCGGAATGGTGCCGTTGAGCTTGTTGCCGCCAACGATGCGAATGCGATCCATGCTGACCCCGTTTGTGAGAGGGGCAGTCTTAGCGCGTTTTCGCATTCCAGCAAACCGCAGGCTCCACCCGCCCCGCCGGAAATAATCAATATATTTCAAATAGATCGCAAATACCGTCAGGCGCCGCGACGAAGGTCGGCGGTCAGGCGAGATGGATCGGGCTCGGCCGGAAGCGCGCCACGCCGAGCAGGGTCGCCGCCCCGAACGCACCAAGCGCCACAGCCTCGGCCGCAATGAGCGGCCAGATGCCCTGCGTCGGCTCGAGTTCCGCAAGCGGCGCGACCTTCTTGAAGATCTGCGCGATCAGCACGCCGACCTGGAGATAAAGCGTCAGCATTGCCGTGACGACATAGAGCGTGCGCCAGCGGCCTTCCAGACGCTTCACGACCAGCGCGACCACGGCAAGCGCCACCAGCACGAGTGTTGCGAGACCGAGAAGATGCGAGAGCCGAAACGGCGGCGCGGGAAACAGCAAGCCGGTCACCGTCGTCGTCAACGCCATCGCGAGAAACAGGAGCGTCCAGCCGCGCAGCAGGCTCGCGCGCAACAGCCCGGCCATCGCGATCGTGCCGGCGACGATGCCAACCAGCCCCAGCAGCACATGCACGGCGGTGAACACCGGCAGGCTCATGCCCGGACGCTCCTTCCAAGACTCATCGCGACTCCCCGCTGTGAGGCGATGATACGGCGGCGATGCGCGAATGCCAGCCACACCGCTTTGCGGCTCCCGATCGGATCACTGCCCGCGTGGGGGTAAATTCAGTCCTTGAGGATCAATCCTCGCGCCGCGAGCTTTCGTCCTCGCCTCCAGGCGGGCCGGCCGCATCATCCTCGGGCGTTATGATCGCCCGGCCGGACGGGCTTCCAGTGCGCCCTTTGGCCTGCTGCTTCCGCCGCTTGAGATTTTCCCGAAGCGCCGCCCGCAGCCGCTCCTGCCGCGCACGATCGCCGCGGCCCTGTTCACCGCTCATGCCGCCCGTTGTCCTTGAGGTGTCCGTCCCATCCGGTTCCCACGGGCGCGCCGCGCGCGCCCGTCGATCTTTCCCTAACACCTGATTTTCCGGCCGTAACAGGGAAAAATTCCACGGTTTGCACCATGCGGGCGCCGCCGCGCTTGCGCGAGAGGCTTCATTATGGCAAGGAACGCGCGCCTTTCGAGGCTTCCGGCCGATTCCGCCTCGGCCCGGCCGGTCCACCCGGCCCTTGGAGATCCAGTCTCTGGATATCCGGCGTCGATACTTAGCGTTCGTACCTGGCGTTCGCTGCCGTAGCTCAGTGGTAGAGCACTCCATTGGTAATGGAGAGGTCGACAGTTCAATCCTGTCTGGCAGCACCAGCCATCTTCTGACAATCGACAATCTTCGACGAGTTCGTGCCTCAGCGCCGCTGCAGGGTGCGGGCTTCGCGCCGCGCGTAACCGATCAGGGTGCAGAACACGATTCCAGCTGCGAGGCTCGTGTGGCCACTGAACATCACAAGGCCAAGCCCCCAACCCTGCCAGGCGACGAGGATGCCGAGCGCAATCAGCAACGCACACGTACCGATGGCGCGAAGGCCGTAGGTCGCAGCCGGCTGCAATGGCCCGCCCAGGAATTCGCGCTGCTGGCGGCGCGTTGCAAACGCGAGCGCGGCAAAACCCGCAAGACACAGCGCAAGGGTAGCGACGTGAATCATTCCGCGCCTCCGCCAGCGGCGACGGCAATCGGTGCCCGCCGGCTGGCCTTGCGTGCAGATCGGAAGCCGGTTTGCTGACGCGCCGTGCGCAGCGCCAAAACGGCATGGAAGCCAGCAAGCACCCAGCACATGATGTCGATGCCGGCAAACACCCAGTCGCCCACGGCAAGGCTATGCCACAAGGGCCGCTGCGTCGTCAGCGCATTGAGGACCGGCAGCAAAAACAGGAGGGCCGACGCCGCCCATAGCTGCTCGACCCAAGCCGCCTTCGCCGGGCGCACCAACGCATGCAGCAGCGCGAGCGCCCACACGATGAAGAACACATGGATTTCCCAGTTGGCGCGGCCGTCCAGCGAGGATGGCAGCAAACGGTTCGCCCACAGGAACGACGTCATCGCAAGAGACAGACCGGCGATGCTTGCAACATTCAGCCGCTCGACAAGGCGGAAGCCGAAATAGGGACGATCCGGATTCGGCAGCTTCTCGCGCCGCTTCACGGTCCACATCACGAGGCCGGTGCCGACCATCGCCGTTCCCATGGCGCTGACAAGAAAATAAAGCCAGCGCGTGACGACATCGCTGAAGCGCCCGAGGTGGAGCGCATAGAACACACCTCGCGTCTCGGCCGCGGGCCCAACGCTCTCGCGCACGTTCAGGAGTTTGCCGGTGGTCCCCTCGAACTCCATATACTGCGGGCTCATGGAGACACGGCCGAGCAATCCACGCACTACAACGACACGCGCCGCCGCATCGCCGGGGTGGACGGCGTTGACGCGCCCGACGTCATCCCGGCCCCAACGCTCCTGCGCCTGCCGCACCATGTCTTCCACGGAAGCCATCGGGGCTTTCTGTCCGCTGGGTTTGCCCGGCGGAACGAAGGCGCTGAGTTCGGCCGCAAGTTGCGCCCGCTCTGCCGGTGCCTTGAAGGCAGCGCGCTCGCCCCAGGGCATGTACAGTGCCATCAATGTCACCAGCCCACTGTAGGTGATCATGGCGTGGAACGGCAGGCCGAACACCGACAGCGTGTTGTGCGCGTCGAGCCACGAGCGCTGTCCCTTCCGCCAGCGGAAGGTGAAGAAATCGACGAAGATTTTTTTATGGGTAATGACGCCGCTGATAATGGCGACAAGCATGAACATCGCGGCGATGCCCGCGAGCCACCGTCCCCACACCACCGGCATGTAATGAAACTGGAAATGGTAGCGATAGAAAAACTCGCCGCCGAGCGTATCGCGCGAGGCGACCTTGTGGCCGGTCGCGGGATCGAAGTTGGCTTCAGCAAAACCACGCTGGCCCGGAACGCGCGCGGATGTCCGCCAGAACGCATAGACGCTGTTATTGCGTGCATCGGGCAGGCGCATGCTCCATTGCGAGACGCCGCCGTCCATCCGGCTGAATTCATCCGCAACGCGCTGCGCCACCACGGCCTGATCCGGCACCTGAGAGAGATGCGCCAGTTCCGGCCGCGCCCATTGCGAGAGTTCGTCCTTGAAGTAGGACACCGTGCCGGTGAGGAACATGGAATAGAGAACCCAGCCGAGCAGAAGCCCCGCCCACGTATGCAGGCTGGACATGCTCTGGCGGATACCCTGGCCAGCCGGTTGCGGATTCCTATCCATCTTCACGCCTTCGGTCCCATCGTCACCAAACAGACCACGCCGCCGGCAACAGCACGGCGGCCACGACAAGCAAGCCAAGCCAGGCCTTCGTCGCGCTCCGCACGGCGAAGACCCAGATCACGGCACAAGCATAGACGATAAAGCTCGCCAGCATGCCGGTGAGCACCGCCTGCGGCTTGCTCATCGGCAGCGCGAGCACGGCAACGCTCGCAAGCGCAGCCACTGCATAGCCGCCAAACAGCGCGGCGATGATGCGCGAAATCAGCGGGCCCGTGGTGCGGACCCAATGGATCGAAATGCTCATTTGCCCGGCGTTGCAGGCGGACCCGACGGAATCGGGTCGAGGCCGCTGCCGTTTACATAAGTGACCGTGGTGACATAGCTCACCGCATCATACTTTTCCGCGCCGCTCGCACCCGGCCGCTCGCCCGCGCTGCGATCGTTGACGCTGACTTCAGCGACGTAAGCGCCCTTCCACGGCATGTCGAACTTCACGAGGCCCTGCTCATCGGTATGAGCTTCCTTGGACCAGCCGGACTGCGTGACCAGCGTCACCTTGGTCTTGGCCTTGGGCTGGTTCTTGAAAAGAAGCTTGAACTGGCCTGCTTCACCCGTCGGCACCAGATCGAGCACGAGCTTCGGCTGCTGCGCGGTAAAGCCGGTGACCAGACGCGCCGCCGGATAGAACCAGTTGATGACGTCCTTGTCTTTCTGCTTCCAGGTATAGAGCGGATAGCTCGCATCCTCCGCGACGAGGCTTTCGCCGGACGCCGCCTTGAACGGCAGCGTGAAACCGTTTGCGGTCTTGGTGGCGTCGGACTTCTGCTCGCCCTTGGCGGAAATGTGTGCGCCGGTCACCTTGACGAACTTGTCGAGGAGCCCCGGCGATGCCTCGCGAAGGTTCTCGCCGAACTCGCCAAAGCGCACGACCGCGTTCTGCCCTTCCGGCTGCTCAATCCAGATCTGGTGCGCCTGCGCAGGCATCACCACGCCAAACAAAGCAATGGCAGCAATCGACAGTTTCATCATCACAACTCACCTCAAGGCATGTCCTTGCATGAGCGGTCTGCACATGAAGGAGCGGGTATCCACACAAGCCTAAGCCGGAGCCGCGTGCGGCTCCGGCAATCGTATGACGTTATCCGCATCAGGAGGATACCGGTTTGTCGGCAACCTCCCTTTGCTTGTCGGCGCGGTTCGTCAGAAGTCGAACGCCGCCGACACGAGATAGGTTCGCGGCGATCCGACCGTCACGAATGTTCCGGTTGTGAGCCAATACGTCTTGTCGAACAGGTTTTCGATGTTGGCGCGGAATGTAACTGGCCGGCCGTTGATCGCCGTCTTGTAACGCGCACCGATATCGACGCGCGTCCAGTCGGGGTATCGCAGGAGATTGGCGGTCGTGAGGTACGAGCCGGAGGTGTAGATCACGCGTCCGTTGAGCGCGAGACCTTCCACCCAAGGCGTGTCCCAATCGAGACCGGCGGAGAGCGTCCTGTTCGGCACACCCGCAGCATCGTTGCCACGCTCAGCAGCATTGGCCGGGTTCGTCAGTTCAGGACGCATGAAGGTCACGCTGCCCATGCCGCGCAGGCCCGGCAATATCTCGCCATAGGCCGTCAACTCCAGACCACGGTTACGCTGCTCACCATCATAAGCTCGTACCATGGCTGGCGTGGTGATCAGGCTGGGACGGGTAATCTGGAACACCGCAGCCGTTGTCGTAACGCGTCCCCAATCGATCTTGACGCCAGCTTCCCCCTGCTTCGACTTGTAGGGGGCGAGCACCGTGCCCTCGTTTGCGAAACCTTGGCCCATGGGCACATTCGTACCTTGACTGAGGCCTTCGGCGTAATTCGCGTAGAATGAAACGTTATGCCAGGGCTTGATGACCACGCCGCCAAGAGGCGTCGTTGCTGACGAATCGTAGCCATTTCCCGTTGGGAGGCCGGTGAGATAGTTGTAGGGGTCTTGCTTGACGTTCTGGCGACGGACACCCGCAGTCACTAGGATCGCGTCGTTCAAGAACGACATGGTGTCAACGATCGCGACGCTCCGAAGCGTTACATCGTTACTCTTCCCCTGCGGCGGACGCCCACCCGCAATCGTAGGAAGCGGCGACGGATCATAGATATTTGACGGGACATACCCGGAGCCGGACTGAACAGATGTCACATACCCATAGCCGGTTTCCTGATTAAAGCCGGTATAGACGACGTTCAATTTGTGCTTGATAAAACCCGTATTAAACTCCGACCGCAAACCCACATTGCCGCTGACCGTCTTGTTGTAGAAGTCATAATAAGCGTTGAAGACGTTGAAATTACCGAACTGGTTCATACCAGTGGTGCCGCCGGCGCGGGAATCCGCCAGGTTCTGTTCACCACGTCCGTCGCGATAACCGACGCCCGCATAAGCGGTCAGCCAATCGGTCAGGTCATATTCGATGCCTGAAGCGATGGTGTTGTCCGACTGTTTGAGCCTCGTGCCAGGATACCAGTTGCCACGCGAATCGGGCGGCGCCGGGATGAAAGGCACGGTGCCTTGAATAGTCATCTGCGGACGGAAGTTCTTGGTATCGTCGTTCTGTGAAATCGCGTCCAACGTCCATCGCAGGCGCTCACCGCGATAGTCGAGCGACAGCGCACCAAGGCCGCTTCGCCAGTTGCCGCCATCGATCGAGGCTTCACCATTGCGTCCCACGCCATTGAAGCGAACGCCCCACTCCTTGTTGTCGCCGAAGCGGCGGCTGGTATCGATATGGAGACCGTAGTTGCCTGAGCTCAAGAACATCGGAGTCAGACGCGTGAACGGGTCCTCAAGTGCGCGCTTGCTAACAATATTGATGCCGCCGCCAACACTGCCGCTGGGAGCCATACCGTTGATGAGGGCACCCGGGCCCTTGAGCAATTCAATCCGCTCAACGAGCTGGGCAGGCACGTGATTAGGCGCCATCAGCCCGTACAGGCCGTTAAACCCGACGTCGCCCGCAGGAACGGAGAAGCCACGGATCTGGAACGTATCATCGAAACCGTTGCTACCCGTTGTGAGTCGCACGGACGAATCGTTGATCAGCGTGTCCGCAGCCGTGCGCGCCTGCTGATCCTCGATCAACTTGGAGGTGTAGTTCACCGTGCTGAACGGCGTGTTCATTACGCTCGTGCTTCCGAGGAGGCCGAGCGTACCGCCTTGCGCCACCTGGCCCCCCGCATAAGCCGGCGCCGGTGCGCCGATCGTGCGGGTCGATCCCATCGTGGAAACCGGCGCAGTCGGTGCAGGAGGCTGCTCGGCACGGCGCGGCACAGCACGCGCGGCGCGTTGCGATGTGGTGCGAGGCCGCGACGTGCGCGTCGTCTGCGCCCGCTGTCGCGGCGCATCGACGGACACCGGCGGCAGCACACGCGGCTCGGCGCTCTGCGCGAAGCCATTGGATGCTCCCGTGCCGGTCAAACACAACGAGACAAAGCCCGTCGCCACACCTGCCAACAATCGGTTCTTGTAATTCTTGAAGTTGCCCACGAAATGCCCCCAGGATTTCAGTTTGTAAGCTGACTAGGGACTCAAATGTTTTGAGGCAACAGGACTAGTTTAGAATCCATCCACGCATGTGCGATGTTTGCATGAGCCTCTATTTTTTCAGGCTTCGCGAGGCGTCGTTTTGTTTTGATCGATTCTACGAGGGCATTTCGTCGCACACGAATCTCGTCGACAAACGATAGATCGATATCTTGTGAGCGACGATCGCTTCGCCCGTCGCCTGATGCGTCACCACATCAAACGGTTCGCTGCTCGAACGAAATCTTCAAGGCCACGAACACGGACGGCAGGCCCGCGATGAAGATAGGGATGAACGCGAACACCGGCGCGCCGGCAAGATCCCATGCCACGCCACTGACGAACGAGACACCCATCGTATAGCTGTAGCTGATGGCAAATGCCGCGGCGATGACGTGGGCAACATCGTCCGGGTTGCGCGCCAGTAACGGCGGCAACGATAATCCGATCGCGAGCTGCGCAGCGCTCGCCATGCCAATCACACCAGCGGACAACGCAATCATCCACCATGCGGTTGAAACCATAACGCCGAGCACGCCGAGCACCGTCAGGCCGCAGAAGGCAAGAAGCGGCCAACGCTTGCCCTGAATCCAGTCCGCGAGAAACACGAGAAGGAGCACCGCGGGCAACTGGCTCACATTCACCGTGGTGAGCGCGACGCTCACCTTGCTGCCATGCCCGACACTCTCAAGAAAAGCTGGGAGAAAAGCGTTTGTCGAAAAATAGACGCTCGAAGCTCCGGCCAGGATCAGCCCGATCTGCCAATTGAGCCCGCTCCTCAGATCGGGCCACCAGGTGCCGCGCGCAGCGGTCGATGCGCCGCCGTTGCCGCGCGGACAGAAGATCAAAACCACTGCCGCAATCACCAGAAGCGGTGCCGACCACGACAACAGGCCCAGCCGCCAGCTTTGATCGAACAGCGGCAGGAGAACCGGCAGCATCAGCACGACGGGCACGATCTCTCCGACGATCAGGCCGCTGGTGTAGAGAGCAGTGCCGAACGCTGCACGATCGGGCATCCATTGCCGCACGGCGGAGGCCATTGCCGGCTGCATGATCGCAATGCCTGCGCTCATCAGTATCGTCGCCGCATAGAGCGAGTAAACTTCCGGCGCGAGCGCGCGCAGACCTGAGCCGAGCGCCGTCACCACAAGCCCGGTTGCGAGCGTGAGACGCACGCCTGCCCAGCCGACAAGCCGCGAGCCGGGCGCAGCCGCAACCGCAAACAGCACCACCGGCAGTCCGCTCAGGATACCGATCTCGGTCCCCGACATCTGCAGATCGGCCTGGATCAGCGAGATGACCGGCGGCACCGCCAGCACACCGAGGCGCAATCCGACGCCGCATATCCAGAGCAGCGCCGACGCAGAGGCGAATTGATTCTTCATCATGACCGGAAACTGAGGACGGAAGGACGAGCGGCAGGGCACAGGCCACCGTATCTATCAGAACGGTGCGACAAATAAACCAGCGCAAATCAACTGCGAGGAATGCGCCTCAGTGCCGCCTCCGCGGCAGCGCCGTGTCGGTTCGCGCACGCAGGCGCGTCAGCGTGCGGCCGAACACGGTTTCATCCTTCAACGCGCGCGACAGCGTCAGCGCGCCCTGGATCGCGCCTACGATCTCCTCGGCGAGTTCGCGCGCCGCCTCTTTCTCAACCCCGCCGCGCACCAGTGCGCCAGCAAGTGCCTCGATCCACCGTTTGAAATAAAGTTCGATCGGCTTGCGGAAACGATCGCGCGTCTCGTCGAGCGCGAACGCGCCGAGCAGGCAGACACGCCGGCCGGAACGGAAATAGGCATCGACCGCCTCCCACATCCGCGCAATCGCCGCCTGCGGCTCATCGTGCTCGAGCGGCTCGAACACTTCCGTCACGAACCATTGTTCGATGTGAGAGAGAATCTCCACCGCCATTCCTTCCTTCCCGCCGGGAAAGAAGTGATAGAGGCTGCCCTTCGAGAGCCCGGTGCGCTCGGTAATTTCGTAGAGCGAGGCCCCCTCGAAGCCGAGTTCGCGGAAAACCTCGGCAACGAGAGTAATTGCGTCGCTCTTTTCAAATACCGTGCGGGCCATCGCTTCCGTCGCGATTACAGGCCGAGATCGGACAGGCCCGGATGATTCTGCGGGCGCGGGCCGAGCGGCCAGTGGAATTTACGATCCGATTCCTTGATCGGCAGATCGTTGATCGATGCAAAGCGGCGCTGCATCAGACCTGCCGCATTGAACTCCCAGTTCTCGTTGCCGTAAGCGCGAAACCAGTGGCCGCTGTCGTCATGATACTCATAAGCGAAGCGCACGGCGATGCGGTCATCGGAAAACGCCCACATTTCCTTGATGAGGCGATAGTCGAGCTCCTTCGCCCATTTGCGCGTGAGGAAGGCGATGATCTGCTCACGACCGACCGGGAATTCGGCACGATTTCGCCACTGGCTGTCTTCCGTGTAAACGAGGGCAACCTTATGCGGATCGCGGCTATTCCAGCCGTCTTCCGCCATGCGTACCTTGGCGGTGGCGGTGTCGAATGTGAAAGGCGGAACGAGTGGCGCGCCCATGGCTGGTATCCTTTCCGGCGTCGAAGGCGATGAATAAACCGATGAGTTTTGACTATACCGATCGGTCTATAAACACAAGCGGCCCTCTTGCCTGCGCCTTCACAACACGGTGTGATCCGTCAGGACACGCGCGGGCGTGTCACAGGATTCGCCACGGACATGGCGAGGGAGACCGCCATGACTGGTGACACGCCGCCCGTAAGGGGTGGCGCGATCTCACGACAGACGCTTGGAATGCTGCTGGGCTTCGTCGGCGTCACGATTTTCGGCGGCACATTGCCGGCGACCCGCATAGCCGTCGCAGGGCTCGACCCATTCTTTATTACCGTCGCGCGTGCAGCCGCATCGGGTCTGCTCTCGGCGGCGCTGCTGCTGATCCTGCGCCGCCGGATGCCGAACAGGCGGCAGTTGCACACAATGCTTGCCTGCATCGTGACGATTGTCTTCGGTTTTCCCGGATTGATGGCGCTGGCGATGCAGACGGTGCCCGCCGCGCATGGCGGCGTGGTGCTCGGCATCCTGCCACTCACCATGACCGCGGCGGCGAGCCTAATTCTCGGCGAGCGTCCCTCGTTGCACTTCTGGTTGCTGGCCGCACTCGGCACGATCGTCGTGGTGTTGTTCGCGCTGCGCGACAGTGGCGGCGAACTCGCAATCGGCGATGTCTATCTGTTTCTGGCGGCGATCTCGACGTCGATCGGCTATGTGTTCTCGGCCGATCTCAGCCGGCAAATGCCGGGCTGGGAGGTGATCTCATGGGTGCTCGCTCTCGCGCTGCCACTCACCTTGCCGCTAACAGTCTGGCTCTGGCCGCAAGATCCAACCGCGGTGCCGATGAGTGCCTGGCTCGGCCTCGGCTATGTGGCGGTCTTCAGCATGTTCATCGGCTTTTTCGCCTGGAACGCGGGACTTGCGATGGGCGACGTTTCCCGCGTCAGCCAGGTGCTGTTGCTGCAGACGTTCGTGACGCTCGGCATCGCCGCCTGGATCAACGGCGAACACGTGCCGCTCTCGACCGTGCTCGTCGCTGGGCTGGTGGTCGCCATCGTCGCTGCCGGGCGTAACGCGCGGATCGGCGTCAAGCCCCGGAAAGCAGATCGCGCGCCGTTATGATACGAGACTCGCATCCAGCGTGATCGTGCAATTGAACAGCTTGGACACTGGGCAGCCCGACTTCGCTCTGGCGATCAGACCATCGAACGTCGCCTGATCGATGCCGGGAATGGCGCCTTTGAAGGTGAGATGCACCGAAGTGATGGTGAAACTGTCGCCTGCAATCTCCAGCGTCACGTCCGCGCTGGTGTCCATCCGCTCGGCCTTGAACCCTGCCTCGGTCAGAAGACGCGACAGGTTCATCGTAAAGCAGGCCGCATGCGCCGCGCCCAGCAGCTCCTCGGGGTTGCTGCCGGGCTTGCCTTCATAGCGGCTAGAGAGGCCGTAAGGATAATTGGTCAGCGCTCCGCTCTTGGTCGAGATCGTGCCCTGACCATCCTTGATGCCGCCGCTCCATGCGGCGGAGCCAGATGTCTTCACTCTCATTCGCAAACTCCATCAATGCCGTTTTGGTTTTGAGAGCGTGTTGCGACCGCCTCAGGCGGCCGCTGACTTTATTTTCTGGCGATTGGCTTCCAACCGACGATCCACCAGCGCGACGATCTCATCCACCACCGGATGGCTCATGCCCTTCTGCTTCGCGAGCAACTGCACGAGCTTGTCGGCACGCTCGACATTCGGGGCACCGTTGGTGAGCGCGCGCGCGACCGATGCCGGCCGGGCGAGGCTCTTCGCCGCATCGGCGTATTTGTCGAACGGCACGAGATCCTCACGCTTCGCACCGAGCGCGATGCAGACATCGACCACGAAATCGTATACCGCACGCGACTGACCGAGATCGGAGTGGACCGCCTCCTGCGCGGTGCGCATGCCGTCCGCCGTGACGCAGCGGTAATTGCCGGCGAGCAGCATCGGCCATTTCGCGAGCGGCACGAACAGAGACTCGTGGAAGCGCAGCTTCACCGGCACTTCGGTCTTGCCTTCAGGCGTATCCATACGAATCGCATCGATGCCCTGCTCGAGGTCGCGCAGGATGGCATTGCTCTTTTCGTTGTCGAAGCGCGCGACCTTGAAGTTGGTCGGCAGCGTGACGTGCAGGAAATTGACCTTCTCCTCCGGCGGACGGATCGCCTGCGGGTCGGGGCTGCACAGCGTCAACGTACCGGAATCGAACGCACTCCAGACCGACGGATCGGTGTAGGCGGCCTTCACCGCGTTCGCATCAATGCCCGGCAGGCGCGCAATGTAGGGAAGCGGCGGCATATTCATGATCGACATGCAGGGCACGCGCGACGTCGCAATGCGTTCCAGCAGTTCGCGGACGCCGGGCGAGCCATATTGCGGCTCCTGCATCGCAAGGCCGATCAGATCATAATCCGCCGGGTTCACGTCCGCCGCACCCATCGCGGACACCTTGCCCGGCAAGTCGCGTGAATCGATCAACACCGGCTGCGCGCGGCCGCGGATCGGCATCCGTACCCGAAATCCTTCGCTGTTGATGAGATCAGCCTCCGCCGGAAGGCAGACCAGCGTGACGGAGTGACCGCCGAACAGAAGCTTGGAGGCAAGGAGCGACCCATAGGACGCGCCGAGAATCAGAATCTTGTAATGTGACATCATTTTTTCTCTTCCCACGGATCGGCCGCGCCGGACCTGCCGGTCAGACTGTCTCCGTGTTTCCCAAGGTTTGTTTTTTTTGGTTCGGGCTTTTGCCCGGCGTGCAGGCCTCTTGATCGGGCCTGCGAGCGCCATGTTCTTGTCGTTCGATAGTGCGGAAAGTTCAGATCGTGAGAGGGGAGCCGGCCTCGATGACGAGGCCGGCTCCTTGGTTCGTTACAAGTCCTTGAAGGCCGTTTCTCGCGAGACCAGCGTCGCAACCAGCGTGATGGCGCCGAGTCCGATGAGGTACCAGGAGATCGGCGTCGTGGTGCCGTAGTAAGCGAGCAGACCCGTGGCGATCATCGGAGCAAAGCCGCCGCTGATGGCCGCCGACACCTGCACGCCGAGCGAAGCACCGCTGTAGCGCACCTTGGTGCCGAACAGTTCGGGAATGAACGCCGCCTGCGGGCTGAACATCAGACCGTGGGTGATGCTCATAATGATGGCGATCGAGATCGCAATCGTCGTCGGGTCCTTGGTCTCAACCAGCGTGAACAGCGGGAAGGCCGCGAACATCGAAAGGACCGTGCCTGCGATGTAGAGTGGCTTGCGGCCCACATAGTCCGACAGCAGGCCGAACAGCGGCAGCGTCACGAGCTCCAGGATCGCCGCGTAAAGCACGGCGTCGAGGATGACCGCTTTCGGCAGGTGGAGCTGGGATGTCGCGTAATAGACCAGGAAGCCGATCAGCACGTACACCCACGCGACTTCCGAGAGCTTCAGGCCGACGGCCACGATGAAGTTCTTGAAGTCCTTGGTGAGGACGTCGAGAAGCGGCGCCTTGGCCACCTCGCCCTGCTCCTGAACCTTCGCGAACTTCGGCGTCTCGACGAGCCGCATGCGCACGAACAGACCGACGGCGACGAGAATCGCGCTCAGCCAGAACGGAAGACGCCAGCCCCAGCTCATGAACTGATCATCGGGGAGCTTGGAGACGAGAAGGAAGATCAACGTCGCGCAAACCATGCCGAGCGGGAAGCCGACCTGCACGAGACTGCCGAGGAAGCCGCGCCGGTTACGATCACCGCTTTCGATCACCATCAGCGTTGCGCCGCCCCACTCGCCGCCGATGCCGATGCCCTGAGCCATACGCAGGATCAGGAGCAGGATCGGAGCAAGAATACCGACCTGATCGTAGGTCGGCAGACAGCCGATCAGGAACGTGCCCGCACCCATGATGATCATGGTGAGCGTCAGCATCGCCTTACGACCGAGCTTGTCGCCAAAGTGACCGAAGATCGCGCCGCCGAGCGGACGCGCCACGAAGCCGACCGCGTAGGAGCCGAATGCCGCAAGCGTGCCGACCAATGGATCGAACTGCGGAAAGAACAGCTTGTTGAACACCAGCGCAGCCGCGGTGCCGTAAATAAGGAAGTCATACCATTCGACCGTCGTGCCGAGCACGCTCGCCGCAACGATATGCTTGATGCTGGACCCCTCCTTGGGGACAGCGGGGTTGGTGACCTCTGCCGTCGACATTTGTTTCTCCCTAGTTGACCTTTGCGGATTATGTTTCCCGGTTGAGAACCGTCAGCATCGTTGTCGATTTGATTATTGTCAACTAAGTTTCCATTTGCGATACTTATCTAAACAAAGTTTCTTTCGGGAGGAGAAGTCTGGCATGCCAAACACCAAGTTCATCATCCACGCTTACGACGATGTCGAACCGATTGATGTCGGTGCAACTTTCGGCGTTTTGTCGATGGCCAAACGTGTCGATCCGGGTATCGAGATGGCCCTCGTCGCCAACAAGGCGGGCCCTGTGCGGCTCTCGAATGGACTCGAAATCATCGCGCCCTACAGTGTGACGAATTGCCCTGCAGGCGATGTATTGATGATCCTGGGGGGCGCCGCCTGGCCCCAGGTCAGCAAGGATGAAGAGACGCTCGAGTTCATCCGCTCGTTCGCCCGCAACGGCATTGTAGCGTCAGTTTGCACTGGGGCGCTTATACTTGCGGGCGCCGGCCTGCTCGAAGGCAAGAGTGCGACGACGCGTCGCTTCGCGCCCGCCGGTATCGAGACGCCACTCGCGCAGATGCAAAAACTTTATCCCGGCGTGAAAGGAACCGAAGCACGGTTCGTGGATTCCGGGACTGTCGTCACCGGCGGCGGCGTCACGCTCGCGGTCGATACGACACTTCATCTGATCGGACGGCTTCGCGGCGCAGACGTCGCGAAGGAGACGGCACGCATCATCGAATACCGCTGGAGCGGCAATGACGGGGCGTTCTCAGACGCCGCCAATACGCCAAAAACAGCGGCCGCATAACCGAGTTGACACGCTCGGCTGTTTGTATCCTAATAGGATACTTAATCAACAAAGGAGGATATCCCCAATGGACCCGCGTTTCGTCACCAAAGAACCTACCCCTGGTGGCTCGGTTTACGTGAAGGTCACCGACATGGACTGGAAGCCCTCCCAGTTCGAAGGCGTCCAGATCAAGGTGCTGTATGAAAACCCGGAATCAGGCGAGCTGACCTGCCTTCTGAAGTGGGAGCCGGGCACCACGCTGCCGTTCCACCAGCATCCGGAGCTCGAGCAGAGCTACGTGCTCGAAGGATCGTTCTACGATCATGATGGCATTTGCCGCGCCGGCAACTTCGTCTGGCGCCACCCCGGCTCCTATCACGAGACCAAGAGCGACGAAGGCTGCATCCTTCTCGCGGTCTATCGCAAGCCCAACAAGTTCGGCGACACCGCAGGGTTCGGCGTCGAAGTGGAAGGGGAGTCTCACGCCAACTAATCTAGAATTGTTTCCGTTCCCCTACCTTCATCTCGGGGCGCTGCTTGCAGCGCCCCCTTTTTATGAACGCGGCCATGCCCATGACGGCCGCACGCATAACGCCACCGCGCACCGCTCCGGCGCGCGATCCGTAACGCGGAAGAATCAGGAAAACGCCTTAGCTACGGTGGTTTTTCGGCTCGTAGAGCACGACCAGGGCTTTGGCCTCGCCGTACTTGCCGCGCCCGCGGTGCCGCTGGCGAGGGTCGAAATAGATGCAGTCGCCGGGCATCAGCTCGTAGGTCTCGTTGCCGACCTCGAACTCCACAACGCCGCTCAGAACGAAAATCATTTCCTCGCCGCCGTGCTCGAAGAAAACTTCCTTGAGGATCTGCGAGGGGAAGGTGAACAGGAACGGCGTCATGTGCTTGCCGGTCGCGTTCTGCACCAGTGACTGGTAATCGTAACCGAACGATGTTGCACCGCGCACAACGTTGCGCCGCTCGTCCGCGCGGACCACCGAGACGCCTTCGAAGTCCTGCTCGGCTGGCTCGACAGGCCCGTGCTCGACAAGACCGGCAAGGTCGGTGCCGAGCGCCTTGGCGAGTTTCGACAAGGTCCCGAGCGGCGGCGTCTGGCGCCCGGTTTCGACTTTGGAGAGATAACCCTTCGTCAGGCCGATCTCGGTGGCCAACGAATCCAGAGTCCGCTCCTGCATCTTGCGGAGTTGCCTGATCCGGCGCCCGAGGGAGTCGATCTCCTGCCCGGGTTTGAACTCGGTTTCCAAGCCTTCGATGTTAGTCATCTCGAATCGTCAGTGGGGTTACTGCTCTTGCTTATCAGAGTCCCGCTGTGCCGGAACATTTTTTCATAGATAGTTCTACCATACGAAACATCCAACAGATGCGTTTGATTTGTCGCAAGTTTCCTGTTATGAAACTTTCAGGATACGAGGGACAACAATGCACCGTCAGTACAGGATCGCTCGCAAAGTCAACGAAACGCCGAATACGGTTTCTGTCTTCCTGACCTCGACCGAGGCGCTGGAGCATTTTCAGGCCGGGCAACACCTCACATTCGACATTCCGGGTGTAGGCGAACGACCATACGTACTTTCCGCATTTTCTCCCGATCCGAAAATCTATCGTATCACTGTTATCCACACCGATGCGAACGGCACGCCGACCGCCGCCGCCTATTGGGCCGATCAGGCGGAAAAAGGCGGGATGATCCAGGCCACCGGGCCGCAGGGATCATTCCATCTCACGCCTGAGCTCGACCGGCCGATCGTCATCCTCAGCAAGGACATCGGCGAGGCCGCCGTCACCGCGATGGCGGAAGAACTCGCTGTCAGAGCCTCGCGGCATCAGGTCACGTTCCTGCACGCCACCTTCAACAGCTCGACCTTCGCTCTCAAAGACAAGCTGGGCTCGCTGAAATCCGATCTGCCGAGCAGCGTCTGGAAGGTCTGGTTCAGCAATCCGCGTCAGGTCGACCGACCGGGCAAGGAATACGATTTCAGCGGCAACATGGATCTCGACCAGTGCGCTGAGTTTTTCCCCTCGAACGAATTCGATGCCTACATCTGCGGCCCGATCGAGTTTGTCGCAGCGACCGAGACTGCATTGCGCGCAAGTGGAGCCCGTTGCCGCGCCATCTACACGCAGGAAATGGGAGCGACGCTCGCGCCGCCTGCGGAGATTGCCGACGAGAAAGAGCTGCCACCGCTCTATCCGCAGTCGGTGACGTTCACGACCTCCGGCATCGAGGCGACATGGACTCCCGAAAGCGGCACGCTTCTGGAATTCGCCGAGAGCCTCGGGATCGACGCGCCCTTCAACTGCCGCACCGGCATGTGCGGCCGTTGTCAGCGCAAGGTCATCTCGGGGGAGGTGATGAAGATTCGCGACACGTCGGCGAAGACGCGCGAGCAGCACCAGTTGATGTGTTCGACCATTCCGATGAGCAAGGTCGAGATCGAACTGTAACGGGCAGGCCGCGCAGCCGCCTGAAACTGCTCTCGGACGACAGCGGAGACCTGTTCGCACGGCAAAAACAGACCGACACTAAAGCAAAGAGCCCCGCCTCTGATTCCAGAAGCGGGGCTCTCACGCGTTTGAGCGAGCAATCCGTCATGGCCGGCTTCACACCGGCCATAACGGATAGGCAGGACCTTAGCGCGGGGTCGGCGCCAGATTTGCCTGATGCGTCTGCCGGCACCAGTAATCGAACGTGGCGTTCACGATCGAGGGCTTGAGCAGATAGTCGTGCGCTTCCTTGGCGAGCTCGGGATCGACCGGCGTCAGCGGGCCGAACACGCGGGCGCGAATCTGCATGCGCGCGGCACGTTCGAGATAGACCGACAGATAGGTCGCTTCCTCGATCGAGCAGCCCGCAGTCAGATAGCCATGGTGAGCAAGGATGATCGCGCGCTTGGAGCCGAGCGCCGCGGAAATCAGCACACCCTCCTGATCGGCGATCGGCACGCCCGGCCAGTCGCCGAGGAACGCGCAGTCGTCATGCAGCGGCGTCATGTCCATCTGCGAGATCACCAGCGGCTGGCGCGCGGCGGCGAGCGCCGAGGCCCACGGCGAGTGAGTGTGGATCATCGACTGCACATCCGGGCGCGCTTCATATACCCAGAGGTGAAAACGGGTCGCAGGGTTCGGCATGCCAGTGCCGGTCAGCGTGTTCAGGTCGCGGTCGACCTCGATGAAATCGTCCGGCGTCGCTTCGTCGAAGCCAAGGCCAAAGCGTAGCGTCCAGTAGGCATTCGGCCGCTCGGAGCGCAGGCTGATCTGGCCGGCGAGGCCCGCTTCCTGTTCAGTCATCGCCAGGATGCGGCAGGCATAGGCGAGCTTTTCCTTCGGGCTGCGCTGGGCGCCTTTCAGATGCTCCGCCATTTCCTTGGTGGCGCGCTCGTCGAAATATTCCTTGGCGCGCAGGTTGAGCTTGTCGTCTGTCTTCACGTCCATGGCGTTCCTTTCTTTTGTTTCTTCAAAAAGACGGCATGGGCGAAGTATCGGCGCAAGGACGCCGCGCGGCCATGAAGCTGCGCTCATAACTGAAATGAGGTGCGGGACGATGCCGGAAAATTGCCGCGCTTAGTGGGCGGCTTCCATCGCCAATTGCAGCAGTTCCTGCACCAGCGGCGACGGCGGACGGTCCTTGCGCGTGACGGCGACGATGCGGCGCATCAGAACGGGAGACGCGATCGAAATTTTGGTCAAATCGTGTTCCGCGATCACCCGATCCGGAATTCGCGACGGCAATACGCAGGCACCGACGCCCGAGGCGACAAGCTGCAGCATCGCATCGACGGTTTCCGCCTCGGCCACGATCTGGAGCTTCCGCACGGCGGAGCGCAGCATCTTGTGCAGCGCATAGTGCGGCGGAAAGGCCACGAGCTTGAGGTCGGCCTTGTTCAGATCGACCGGCGTCGGCAATCCGTGCGCCATCGGCGCGATGAGGCACATCTCGTCGTCGAACAGCGGCGTCGCCGCGAGATCGGCAGAGTTCACCGCAACATCGTAGACAAAGCCGAGATCGGCGCGCCCGCTTTCCACCAGCGCGACCACATCCGGCGAGCTGCGGCCCATTAGAGAAAGGTTGACCTGCTCGTGCCGGCCGACGAACTGCGCCAGCACGTCGGCGGTGAAATAGTAGCTAAGCGTATGGACCGTCGCGACCCGGATGGTGCCGCGTGACAGGCCCTCCTTGTCGCGGATGTCATCCAGCGCCTCGTCGATCGCGGCATAAGCAGGCTTTGCCGCCGCGAGCAGCCTGCGGCCGCAATCGGTGAGTTCGACGCCACGGCCGGTGCGGACGAACAGGGCGTTGCCGACATAGGCTTCCAGCGAGGCGAGCTGCCGGCTGATCGCCGATTGGGTCAGGTCAAGGCCATCCGCTGCGCGGGAGAGTGATCTTGTCTCCGCGATCCTGACAAAATAACGGAGCTGGCGGTCCGGGCTTTCCACATCATGTGTGTGCCGGGACGGCCGCAGCCCGTCAAGCAATCTCGGGTGCAACGCTCGGTTGACACCCCGCAAGCTGCGTGGTCCACCCTTGGCCGAGGCGTCGGACAAGCGCGCCCCGACATGCAGGATCGGCCATGAACATCTCGATGGGCATCTCGTCTCTTTCGGTAATCAACGGGTCGGCGCTGCCGCGCCACAACTGGGCGCGTGAGGAAGCGCAGGCGCTCTACGACCTGCCGTTCCCGGACCTCGTGTTTCAGGCCCAGAGCATCCACCGCACCAGTTTCGATCCCAACCATGTCGAGACCGCGAGCCTTCTCAGCATCAAGACCGGCGGCTGCGCCGAAGATTGCGGCTATTGCTCGCAGAGCGCGCACTACAAAACCGACGTCAAGGCGACCAAGCTGATGGCGCATGACGACGTCGTTGCAACCGCGCGCCGCGCCAAGGAATCTGGCGCCGGCCGTTTCTGCATGGCGGCTGCCTGGCGCAATCCCAAGGAAAAGGATCTCGAGCGGATCTGCCACATGGTCAGCGCCGTGAAAGAACTCGGCATGGAAACCTGCGCCACGCTCGGCATGCTGACCCGCGAGCAGGCCGATAAGCTGCGCGCGGCCGGCCTCGATTTCTACAACCACAATGTCGATACCTCGCCGGAGTTCTACGGCAAGATCATCACCACCCGCACGCTGCAGGATCGCATCGAGACGCTGGCGCATGCGCGCGAATCCGGTCTCAAGGTCTGCTGCGGCGGCATCGTCGGCCTGGGCGAACAGGTCGAGGACCGGCTCGGCATGCTGGTGCTGCTCGCAAACCTCGCCGAGCATCCCGAGAGCGTGCCGATCAACCAGTGGAACGAAGTGAAGGGCGTGCCGGTCAACGCCACCGCCGAGGCGCCCGATCCGATCGCTTTCGTGCGGATGATCGCGGTCGCACGCATCATGATGCCGAAAAGCGTGGTGCGGCTTTCCGCCGGGCGGCAGTATATGAGCGACGAGATGCAGGCGCTGTGCATGCTCGCCGGCGCCAATTCCATCTTCATCGGGGATGTGCTGCTCACCACCAAGAACCCGCAGACCACGAAGGACGCTGCCCTTCTGGAGCGCCTTGGGATGACCTCCCGGTTCGACGAGGTGGCGACCGATAAGGCTAACCCGGTTTCCAGCCGGGCAATTTGATCTCCCGCAACTGAGCCGCGCATGGCTCGCGGAATGCCCTGCACAGCCGGCAGCGCTGCTGCCGGATTCGACCCTCGACACTGAACCTGGAAAAGCTCTAAAAGGCTTAGGAGACGAGCCGCCCCGTCGTGGACGCCTCCTCGCCCACGGTTCCAGCAGGGTTTTGGCATGGATTACAGCAGCTTCTTCGACACCGCTCTGAACCGGCTGCACGATGAGCGGCGCTATCGCGTGTTCGCGGACCTTGAGCGCATTGCAGGCCGCTTCCCGCTGGCGGTCTGGCATACGCCCCAGGGCGAGCGCAGCGTCGTGATGTGGTGTTCCAATGACTATCTCGGCATGGGCCAGCACCCCAAGGTGGTCGGCGCGATGGTCGAGACCGCGACCCGCGCCGGCACCGGCGCCGGCGGCACCCGCAATATCGCGGGCAACAACCATTCCCTGATCCAGCTTGAGCACGAGCTCGCGGATCTCCATGGCAAGGAAGCGGCGCTGGTGTTCACCTCCGGCTACGTTTCGAACCAGACCGGCATTTCCACTCTCGCCAAGCTCATCCCGAACTGCCTCATCCTGTCGGATGCGCTGAACCACAACTCGATGATCGAGGGCATCCGCCAATCCGGCTGCGAGCGCATCGTGTTCCGACACAACGACATGGGCCATCTCGAGGAACTGCTCCGCGCCCATCCCGGCCGGCCGACGCTAATCGTCTGCGAGAGCCTTTATTCGATGGACGGCGACATCGCCCCGCTCGGCAAGGTCTGCGATCTCGCCGAGAAGTATGGCGCCATGACCTATGTCGATGAAGTCCACGCCGTCGGCATGTACGGCGCGCGTGGCGCCGGTATCGCCGAGCGCGACGGCGTCATGCATCGCATCGACATTCTCGAAGGCACGCTCGCGAAGGCGTTCGGCTGCCTTGGCGGCTACATCGCCGGCAAGAAGAACGTGATCGATGCGATCCGCTCGCATGCGCCGGGCTTCATCTTCACGACGGCGCTGCCGCCTGCGGTCTGCTCGGCCGCAACCGCCGCGATCCGCCATCTCAAGACGTCGCAGTGGGAGCGTACGCGCCAGCAGGACCGCGCCGCCCGCGTCAAGGCGATCCTGATCGCCGCCGGCATTCCGGTGATGTCGAGCGACACGCACATCGTGCCGGTTTTCGTAGGCGATCCGGAGCTGTGCAAGAAAGCGAGCGACCTGCTTCTCGAAGAGCACGGCATCTACATCCAGCCGATCAACTACCCGACCGTGCCGAAGGGCACCGAGCGGCTGCGCATCACGCCCTCGCCCTATCACGAGGACGCGCTGATCGATCAGCTCGCCGAGGCCATGGTTGCGGTCTGGGAGCAACTCGGGCTGCGGCTCAACGAGAAATCGCTCGCCGCCGAATAAGGCCTCTGTTCGCCGAGACTATTTTCCCGCCGACGAATGCTGGTTACGTCGCCAGCCGGCGCGGCGGATAGGCTTCTTTCGACAATACGATCCGCATCAGATCGGCGGCATTTCGCGCGCCGAGCTTGGTCATGATGCGCGCACGATGCACTTCGATGGTGCGCGGGCTGATACCGAGCCGCCGGCCCGCCTCCTTGTTCGATGCACCACTCGCGACGAGCCCCAGCACCTCACGCTCGCGGCTCGTCAAAAGATGGCGGCCACTGAAATTGCCGAGTCCCGGGATGGGTTCATCGACCGCCCGGCGATAAGCGATGACCGCTTCGCGGACCCGCTCCGCCATGACATTCGCCGCGAACGGTTTTTCCAGAAAATCGAAAGCGCCCTGCCTCATCGCGGCAACCGCGGTCGGCACATCGGAATGCCCCGACATCACGATCACCGGCGCCGCGAAGTGCAGAGCCATGAGATCCTTCAGAATATCGAGCCCGGAATAGCCCGGCAGTTGCAGATCGAGGATCACACAGGCCGGGGATTCGCGCCGCGCCGCCTCCAGAAAGGACAGCCCCTCACTAAAACCCTGGGTTGCAAAACCTTCCAGCCGGAACAGCAACGTCAACGCGTCGCTGACGGATTTGTCGTCATCCACGATGAAAACCTGCGCATCACCAGGAAAAGGATGGATTTGCCCCATAATTCCCTCAGCGAGTATCAGTTGGATAATACAACTTATAAGTGTGTAAACTGATTCGAGGTGGTTTACAAATCCGGCCTCCCTCATCCCGTGGTCTCGCAACGCCCTGCTGCGACAGGTGTTTTCGCGGGAGCAAAAAAAAGCTTTGATACGCCGCGCGGCACGCCCGGTGTGCCGCCCTCGGAGCGGATGAATGCTTGGAAACGGCACGGTGATCGCGGCGGCCTTTGGCTACATCGGCCTGCTGTTCGTGATCGCCTTTTACGGCGACCGCCTGACGCCGGCGCAACGATCCCGCGCCGGCATCCTGATCTACCCGCTGTCGCTTGCGATCTATTGCACGTCCTGGACCTTCTTCGGCTCGGTCGGTCTCGCGACCCGCACCAGCGTCGAATTCCTCGCGATCTATATCGGCCCGATCATCATGATCGGCTTCTGCAAGCCGATTCTGCTACGCATCATCCGGCTCGCGAAGTCGCAGCACATCACCTCGATCGCCGACTTCATCGCCGCGCGCTACGGCAAGAGCCAGGCGGTTGCCGCAACCGCCGCGATCATCGCGATCATCGGCTCGGTGCCCTACATCGCATTGCAACTCAAGGCGATCGCCTCCTCGCTCGAAACCATTCTGAATGGGCCCAACAATGCGGCAAGCCTGCCGTTCGCGGGCGACATCGCGGTGTTCGTCACGGTCGCGCTCGCGCTGTTCGCCATTCTGTTCGGTACGCGCCAAAGCGATGCGACCGAACACCAGCACGGCCTGATGCTCGCGATCGCGACCGAATCCATCGTCAAGCTGATCGCCTTCCTCGCCGCAGGCATTTTCGTCACCTTCATCATGATGAGCCCGACCGAACTGATCCAGCGGGCGATGAAAACCCCGGAGGCGATCCGCGCCATCGAGCATACGCCTTCGATCGGCAACTTCCTCGCGATGACGCTTCTATCGTTCTTCGCAATCGTGCTGCTGCCGCGCCAGTTTCACGCGAGCGTGGTGGAGAATTCGAGCGAGGCCGAAGTCGACCGCGCACAATGGCTGTTTCCGCTCTATCTGATCGCGATCAACCTCTTCGTCATTCCGATCGCAATTGCAGGCCTCGTCACTTTCCCGTTCGGCGCGGTCGATACCGACATGTTCCTGCTGGCGCTGCCGATCGAGGCAGGCGCGCACTGGATGAGCATCATCGTTTTCGTCGGTGGCCTGTCGGCGGCAACCGCGATGGTGATCGTGGAATGCGTGGCGCTCGCCATCATGCTCTCGAACGACATCGTGATGCCGCTCGTTCTGCAGGCCGACCGCGCGCCGCGTGACGGCCGTACCGACCTCGGACGGCTTCTGCTGGTGGTGCGCCGTCTCGCCATCGTCGCAATCATGACGATGGCCTATTTCTACTATCATGCGCTGGGCAACGCTCAGCTTGCCGCGATCGGCCTTCTGTCTTTTGCCGCCGTAGCCCAGCTTGCGCCGGCGTTCTTCGGCGGCCTGATCTGGCGGCGCGGCACCGCGGCCGGCGCCATTGGCGGCATGGTGGTCGGCTTCATTATCTGGGCCTACACGCTGTTCCTGCCGAGCTTCATCGAAGTCGGCCCGCTCGGCACGCAATGGCTGAAGGAAGGCCTGTTCGGCATCGCGCTCCTGCGTCCGCAGCATCTGTTCGGCAGCCAGATGTCGCCGCTGATCCACGGCCTCTTGTGGAGCCTCACGCTCAACGTGCTGGCCTATGTTGCGCTGTCGCTCATCAAGCAACCGAGCTCGATCGAGCGGCTGCAGGCGGATTTGTTCGTACCGAGCGATCTCGCGCCGATCTCACCGAACTTCCGCCGCTGGCGTACCACCGTCACCGTGCAAGACCTTCTCACCACCGTCGCGCAATATCTCGGTTATGAGCGCGCCAATGCCGAGTTCGAGAATTTCGCCAGAACCAACCGCCTGACGCTCGACCGCAACGGCTCCGCCGACTTCCAGTTACTCAGTCACGCCGAGCATCTGATCGCGTCGTCGGTCGGCGCGGCGTCCTCGCGTCTCGTGATGTCGCTGCTGCTGCGCAAACGCGCGGTGTCGGCGAAAGCCGCGCTGAAGTTGCTCGACGACGCCCATGCGGCGCTGCATTTCAATCGTGAAATCCTGCAAACCGCGCTCGATCACGTCCGCCAGGGAATCGCGGTTTTCAATCGCGAGCAGCAACTCATCTGCTCCAATCGCCAGTTCGGCGACATGCTGAACCTGCCGACGCATGTGGCGCAGATCGGCATTCCGCTGGTGGAGATTCTGGAATTCATCGGCGACCACCCGCGCGACGGCGTCGAGACGCGCGAACAATATCTGCGGCGACGGTTCAATGCCTACATGAGTGAAGGCGAGCCATTCCTCGAGCGGCTTGCGGAGCAGAACAAAGTTGTCGAGGTCCGCACCAACGCCATGCCGGGCGGCGGACTCGTTATCACCTTTTCCGACGTGACGCCGAGCTTCGAGGCGGCCGAGGCACTGGAGCGCGCCAACGCCACGCTGGAGCGGCGCGTGCGCGAGCGCACCGAAGAGCTCACACGCCTCAACAACGAGCTCGCACTCGCCAAGACCATTGCCGACGAAGCCAACATCTCCAAGACGCGCTTTCTCGCCGCGGCGAGCCACGACATTCTTCAACCGTTGAACGCGGCGCGCCTGTACGTGACGAGTCTTGTCGAGCGGCAAAGCGGCGGCGAGACTGCGCGCCTCGTCGACAACATCGATGAATCGCTCGAAGCGATCGAGGAAATTCTTGGCGCGCTGCTCGACATCTCACGTCTCGACGCGGGCGCCATGACGCCTTCGATCTCGAGCTTCCGCATGAACGACCTGATGCGCTCGCTGCAGGTCGAATTCATGCCCATGGCGCGCGAGAAAGACCTCAAGCTCGTATTCGTGCCGTCAACGGTGGCGGTGAAATCCGACCGCGTGCTGCTGCGGCGCTTGCTGCAGAACCTGATCTCCAACGCCATCAAGTACACGCCGAGCGGCAAGGTGCTGGTCGGCTGCCGGATGCGCGGCAATACATTGCAAATCAGCATCCACGACACCGGGCTCGGCATTCCGCAACACAAGCGCGGCGAGATCTTCAAGGAATTCCATCGCCTCGATCAGGGTGCGCGGATCGCCCGTGGCCTCGGCCTCGGCCTGTCGATCGTCGAACGTATCGCGCGCGTGCTCGACCACAACATCTCGATCTACGCCAACAAGAGCGGCGGCTCGCACTTTGCTGTCTCGCTGCCGGTGGCGCGCGGCTACAATCAAGTGCAGCCGCCTTCAAATGGATCGGTGATTTCCTCGAAGACGCCGATGAGCGGCACCACCATCGTCTGCGTCGAAAATGATCCGGCGATTCTCGACGGCATGAAGACACTGCTGCGCGGTTGGGACGCCAACGTCATCGCGTCCATCGATCCGAAACAGGCCTGCCGTGCGATCGCAAGCTCTGGCGAGGTGATTACCGGCCTGCTCGTCGATTATCATCTCGACAGAGGCAACGGCATCGCTGCGATCCGCGATCTCCGCCACAAGTTCGGTGCGAACATTCCCGCGATCCTGATCACCGCGGATCGCAGTCCGGGCGTGCGCGAGGCGGCACGCTCCTATGGCATCATTGTGCTGAACAAACCGGTGAAGCCAGCGACATTGCGTGCGCTGCTTAGCCAATGGCGCGCGCAGCAGATGGCGAACGCGCCCTCGGAAAAGAATTCAGAGCCCGCGACCGAGATTCAGGTCGACGGCTCGCTCTGACGCCACTGGTTGCCGGAAATCTTCGCCGCGACGATCACGGCCTGCGTGCGGCTCTCGACACCGAGCTTCTGCAGGATCGCCGAGACATGCGCCTTGATGGTTGCCTCGGAGACGCCAAGCTCATAGGCGATCTGCTTGTTGAGCAGGCCCTCGGACAGCATCATCAACACGCGGACCTGCTGCGGCGTCAGTGTGATCAACCGGTCGCGCAGCTTCGCCATGTCGGGATCGACGCCGGTCGAAAGGTCGACATCGGAAGGTGTCCAGATATCGCCGTTCATCACCTTGCTGATCGCCTCGCGCAGCGTCTCGACGCCAAAGCGCTTCGGAATGAAACCGGACGCGCCAAATTCCATCGAGCGGCGGATGGTCTCGCCGTCGTCGCTCGCGGAAACCACCACAACCGGGATCGCAGGATATTGCGCCCGCAGATAGATCAGCCCGGAAAAACCGCTGACACCCGGCATCGACAGGTCGAGCAGCACGAGGTCGATATCGGATTCCTTTTCAAGGAGCGCCGTCAGTTCGCCGAACGCACCCGCCTCATCGATATTCGTGCCCGGCACGACACTCGTCACCGCCTCCCGCAAAGCGCCCCGAAACAGGGGATGGTCATCGGCAATCACAAGATGTGTGGAGGAAGACGGAGCCATATCGTCGCAATCTCTTCAGTTCGAACTCAACTTTTTGTCCCGGGCGGCAAACTATACCACTCCCGTCTGCGGCAGCCGAATCCTGCCGTCTGCAATCTGTCGCGGTAGTAAACACGCTTCTCTACCGAGAAACACCCTTTTCATCAGACAAAATTACCGGCGCGAGACGGCATTAACGCTCGCGGCACATGAAATTCCTCAAATCCGTTCCGACAGTTTGTCGTGGAGACGCGCGGCCAAGCTGACGAGATGTTGCCAGGCCCAGTCGAAAGCCGCTGCAACATTGGCGTGTGCCGGTGTCCGCTGTTCCAGCGGTGGCGCCGATTTGTCCTGCGGAGCCGGAGCCTCCGCATCGTCGCGTTTCAGCGAATCTCCCTTCGGCAAGGCCTCGTCGATTTTACCTTTCACCGCAGCGTCGCTGTTTGCGAGCTGCGCCCTCAGCGCATCGATCTCTGCCTGCAGACGGCCGATTTCCTCATCGAGCGCCACACGCTCATCGGGAACGACGCGGCAGACCCAACCGGCCTTGCTGGTGCAGATCGTGATCGCGCCGGTGCGGGTGTCGAGCCGCAGATAGCCGTTGCCGCTCGCCGATAACGTGTAGCGGCCGTTTTCATCGGATGGCGCGCTTTCGGCGCGGACTGGCGCCGTTGCCGCGATCATGACGACGGCGGCTGCCGCAAGGCCGATGCCCCATCGGAAAGGTCTTTCGATCACCGCCATACCAACATCTGCCGCAAGATTTGCTTTCGTCCTGAAAGCTGGATCGCCCCTACAACGCATCCGTCCGCCCGTCGATCCGCCCTGTTGAGTGCGCTGCAATAAGCGTTCTGGAACCGGGAGAGACCGCGCCTTGGCGCATCGGCGAAAGCACACCATTGGGGCAATATCCGAGCAGAGCAGGCTCTCTTGCGCAAGACTCCCCAACAACCGCACACCGCGGCAAAAGCGACCTTTGGATGAGACAAATTTACCTTTATATTTCAATTACTTATCTGGGATATGCAACCACTGCCCAATCTTGACTTGCCAGAAGGCCGACAGTATGGTCCGCGCGGTTTCAGGGGTGTTTGGGATACTTTTTCCGATATCTCGCGACGTAAGAGACAGGGTGTCAGCGCTGGCAGACACATCAACGACGGACGCGATCGCATGGACGAAAAAGACAAACCATCTGCCGATGAAGCCGCACTCTCCGCAAGGCTTCACCGTCTGGGTGACCGGCTTTCCGAAACCCGGAAGGACCGAAATCTCCGGGCAGGTCAATCGGACGGCCGAGATGGGAACACCACTGCCAGCGCGTCCGCGATGGCACGCGGTTTCCGCCTCTCTTCCGAATTGATCGCGGGTGTTCTTGTTGGCGGGGCCATCGGCTGGGGTTTCGACCGATTGCTGTCCACGTCCCCCTGGGGACTGATCGTGTTTTTCCTGCTCGGCTTCGTCGCCGGCGTGATCAACGTGATGCGGACGGCGGGCGTCGCGAACAAGCCGACGGACCGGATGTGAGGCGCGGTATCGCCTGATCGATTGGGATAGCGCCGGCTCCCGCCGGCATTAGAGAGAGACGCTTCGGAATGGCCGATCCGGTTGAACAATTTGAGATTCACAAGATCTTCTCGCTGGGCCACATCGGCGGCCAGGAGATCGCCTTCACGAACTCCTCTCTTTATATGCTGCTCGCTGTTGGCGCCGTTGCCCTGCTGATGCTCGGCGGCAGCGCCGGACGCCGCCTGGTGCCCACCCGCTTCCAGTCGATGGCGGAGCTCTCCTACGAATTTGTCGTCAACATGGTGAGAGAAAGCCTCGGCGAAGAAGGCATGAAGTTCTTCCCGCTGGTGTTCTCGATCTTCATGTTCGTGCTGATGGCCAACCTGATCGGCGTCATCCCCTACACCTTCAGCGTCACCAGCCATCTCATCGTCACCGTCGCGCTTGCGCTGATCGTGTTCCTCACCGTGCTGCTCTACGGCCTTTACAAGAACGGCCTGAAGTTCTTCCGCGTGTTCGTGCCGAGCGGCGTGCCGATCTACATCCTGCCGCTGATCGCGATGATCGAGGTCATCTCGTTCCTCTCCCGCCCGGTGTCGCACTCGGTTCGTCTCTTCGCCAACATGCTGGCCGGCCATATCACGCTGAAGGTGTTCGCGAGCTTCGTCACGAGCCTTGGCGCGCTCGGCGTCGCCGGCATCGCCGGCGCGGCGCTGCCGCTCGCAATGACGACGGCAATCAGCATTCTCGAAGTCCTGGTGGCGCTCCTGCAAGCCTATGTGTTCGCCATCCTGACCTGCATCTACCTGAACGACGCCCTACACCCCGGTCACTGACCGGAACGATTTAGACCCACATCAGCATCCAAAAAGGAGTTTCACCATGGATCCCATCGCAGCGAAGTACATCGGCGCAGGTCTTGCCACCATCGGCATGGGCGGCGCCGGCGTCGGCGTCGGCATGATCTTCAGCCAGTTCCTCAACGGCGCGCTGCGCAATCCGTCGGCCTCGCAGGGCCAGTTCGCGAACCTGATTTTCGGTTTCGCCGTGACCGAAGCGCTCGGCATCTTCTCGCTGCTCGTCGCGCTGCTCCTGCTGTTCGCTGTCTGATCCGTCGCACCGGCATTTACGCGGGCTTTGCATGAAGCCCGCGTCGATTCCTTGAGGAGACATCAATGGCCGAGAGCCATGCAACGGGAACGACCACGCATACCGAGGTGCCACACGGTAAGCCGGAGTTTCCGCCGTTCAACAAAGACACCTTCGCGTCGCAGTTGGTGTCGTTCGCGATCGCGTTTGCGTTGCTTTACGTCATCGTCTCGCGATTTGCCCTGCCGCGCGTCGGTGGGGTGATCAAGACCCGCGAAGGCACGATCGAGAAGGATCTCGCGGAAGCCCAGGCATTTCGCGATGAATCCGATCTGGCGTTGAAGGCCTACGAGACCGAGCTCGCCGCCGCGCGTACTCGTGCTCAGGCCATCGGCTCGGAAACCCGCGATACGCTTGCGGCGCAGTCCGACGCGGAACGCAAGGCGGTCGAACTCAGCCTCTCCGCCAAGCTGGCCGAGGCCGAGAAGACCATCTCCGATATGCGCACGAAGGCGATGGGCAACGTCAAGGCGATCGCCGCCGATGCAACGTCGGCCATCGTCCAGCAGTTGTCCGGCACTGCGCCGGATGCCCAGCTCATCGACCGTGCCGTCGATGCCTCGTTGAAGGGAGGCCGCGATGCTGCATGAAGCTGAAACCTGGGTTGCCGTAGCATTCGTCCTGATGGTGGCGCTGTTCATCTATTTCGGCGCCCACCGCATGATCGGCGAAGCTCTCGACCGCCGCAGCGCGCGCATCCGCAAGGAGCTCGACGACGCCCGTCAGCTCAAGGAGGAAGCGCAGAAGCTCGTCGCCGAGTATCGCTCTCGCCGCGAAAGCGCCGAGCGCGAGGCGCAGGAGATCGTCGCAGCCGCGCAGGCGGATGCCGAGCGCATTGCGCAGGAAGCCAAGGCCAAGATGGAAGACTTCGTCGCGCGCCGTACCAAAGCCGCGGAGAGCAAGATCGCTCAGGCCGAGACGCAGGCCGTGGCCGACGTCCGCGCCGCCGCTGCCGAGGCTGCCGCCGCTGCTGCCGCCAACGTGCTGTCGCAGACGGTGAAAGGCTCCATCGCCGACAACCTGATCGAGAAGAGCATCAGGGAACTCGGCGGCAAGCTGAACTAAGTTTTTTCAGCGCTCACAAATCTGAAAAGGCCGGTCGAAAGACCGGCCTTTTTGTTGGTGGCGGAGATGCCCGTCATTGCGAGGAGCTTAAGCGACGAAGCAATCCAGTCTTATCACTTCCACATCTGGATTGCTTCGCTGCGCTCACAATGACGAATGCGGGCCTTCTCGAACCTTGCCAGATCGCTTTAATGCTTGCGGCCGCGGGTGCGCGGTGCCGGCTTCTGCGCAGCCGGATCGAAGCCGATATAGAAGATGTAATTGTCGCCCTCGTCGCCCTTCGGTACCGGATAGGCGATGTCCTCGATCACCATGCTGAAATCGGTGTAGGAGACGTCGGTTGCGAGCGCTACCGGGGTCTGCACTGCCTTGGTGAAGATCACCTTGGACGTCACACCCTCCTGCATCAGCGCGACGCGCATCGGGATATCGACGGTCGGCGGCGCTCCGGCCGCACCGGCGATGATGCGTCCCTGAATGCCGACGCGAGCGTGGATCTGCCCGCCCGAAAGTGTGCAGTCGCGCGCCGTGCGCAGGATCGACGCCTGATAGCGCAGATCAAGCCCGGAGGCAGGCTTGCCGGGCAGACCGACCGCAAGCGTCGAGGCGCCGAAGCGCACACTGACCGGAGGACAGGTCGGCTCGTTGTCTTCCGGCGGTGGCGGTGCCTCGCCGAGCGCCTGCGATCTGGAGCCGAAAATCTGGCTGAAACGGCTGCCGATCGAGGGGCTGCTGGCCGCAGAAGTATCCGCGCTTGCGTTGGAGTTGCCGAACATGCTGCCACCGCCACAACCGGCGAGCGCAACGCTCATGAGGGCCGCAAGAATGAAGGGCGCATGACGGCGCGCGGGTCCATGTTGGCGAAGCTCGTGCATCGTTCGGTCGCTCTCAACCCCTGATCCGACGCCGCTGGCTGCAGCGCCTTGATTTTGACCGCCTTATAACAGGCCCTTCGCGGCGAACCCAAGGCATAACCCACATAAGAAACGGAAGCGCAGCCGAACACGCTGCCGGGCGATGCCGCACCGGCAAGAGACCGGCTTCCCGTTAACCGATGAAATCGTCCTCCAACAATCCGTAGAGGTAATGATCCTGCCAGGCGCCGTTGATGCAGAGATAGCGCCGTGCCATGCCCTCCCGGACGAAGCCGCATTTTTCCAGCACCCGCGCCGAAGCCGCATTGCCGGGAATGCAGGCCGCCTCCACACGGTGCAGATGCAATTCGCCGAACAGCGTCGGCAGCAGCACGCGCAGCGCCGCGGTCATGTAGCCGCGCCCAGCGTAAGGCTCGCCGATCCAGTAACCAATGGTGCCGCTCTGTACGATACCGCGCCGCACATTGGCGAGCGTCACCGCGCCGAGAAGCTTCTGGTCACGCTCGCGTATGATGAGGAAAGGATAGGAGCGGTCCTCAGCAATGTCTTCGGTGTAGCGGCGCAGACGGCGGCGAAAGCCGGCGCGGGTGAGATCATCGACCGGCCAGATCGGCTCCCATGGCGTGAGGAAAGCACGGCTCGCCTGCCGCAGCTCCGACCATTGTTCGTAATCGGCCATTGTCGGCGGCCGCAGCCAGAGGCCACGCGCCCGCGGCGTCAGCACCGGAGGCAAGGTGAGCGGCAGCCGGAATAGCGCCATGGCCTCTCTCTTCTCACAACGTCGAGCGGCGCCCAGCCTGCCCGACCGAAACGAACGCATGACTAAACCGCGGGGCCTCCCCCGCCGGAGACGAGCGCCTTAGTGCAAAAGCGCCCGCGCCTTCGGTTGAGCCAATCCTTCCGCAAAGGAGGCGGCCTTGTCCAGCCCCCGGCCGCTGCCGAGCGCGACCACGGCGGGCCGGCTGCGGGCAAGCAAAGCGCGTGCCGCATCGCGTGCGGATTCGACGGTGACATTGTCGATCCGCGCGATCATTTCCTCGATGCTCAGCGGGCGGCCATAGGACAGCACATGGCGCGCCAACTGCTCGGCACGAGCGCTGCAGCTCTCCAGCGCCATCAGAAGTCCCGCCTTCATCTGCGCCTTGGCGCGCGCGATCTCCTCCGGCGTCAACGTTTCGACCGCCTCGTTCATCTCGTCGACGATGACTTCCATCATCTCCGGCGCATCGCTCGGATCGGTCCCGGTGTAGAGGCTGAAGAAGCCCGTGTCGGAATAAGGCTGGTGGAAGGTGTAGATCGAATAGCAGAGCCCGCGCTTCTCGCGCACTTCCTGGAACAGGCGCGAGGACATGCCCCCGCCAAGCACGCTGGTGAACACCTGCAGGCTGAACAGCGAGGGATCGGACTGCGGCACGCCTTCCAGCGCCAGCGTCAGATGCGCCTGTTCGAGATCGCGGCGGACGACGCGCGAGCCGCCCTTGCCGAACTGCGCTGGCACCGGCTTCGGCCCCGCATCGGCACTGAAGCCCGCGAAACGCTGTTCGACATCGGCAACGATACGGGCGTGATCGACCGCACCCGAAGCCGCGACCACCATGTCCGGCCCACGATAATGCGTGGTGAGATAGCCGCGCAGCTTGTCGCGGGTGAAGGTCGCAAGCGTCGCCGGCGTGCCGAGCAGCGAACGCCCCATCGGCTGATCGGGATACGCGAGCTCGCCGACATATTCGAACACGGCATCGTCCGGCGTATCCATCGCCGCGCCGATTTCCTGCACGATCACGCTCTTCTCACGCTCGAGCTCTTCGGTATCGAACGAGGGACTGACGAGAATGTCGGAGAGAACGTCGATCGCGAGCGGCACGTCGGCCTTCAACACGCGCGCGTAATAGGCGGTGCTTTCCGAGCTCGTCGCCGCATTGAGATCGCCGCCGACCGCCTCGATCTGCTCGACGATCTCGCGTGCGGTGCGGCTCGCCGTTCCCTTGAACGCCATGTGCTCGAGAAGATGCGAGATACCATGCTCGTCAAGCTTCTCGTCGCGCCCGCCGACGCCGGTCCATACGCCGAGCGCTGCCGTTTCCAGATGCGGCATCGCATCGGTAACGACGGTGAGACCGGAAGGAAGCTTGGTGATTTCGACGGCCATCAGTGAACCTCTTGTCTCACGACGCGGCTTGCCGATAGCACGAAAGCCTCGACTGCCGCGGGATCATTCTTCATCACGGTGATGTGCTCCTTGCGGCTCATCAATCCGTCGAGCCACACAGGGAGACTCGGGCGGGTGCCACAGGCAGCCTCGACCGCATCGGGGAATTTTGCCGGATGCGCGGTGGAGAGCACCACATTCGGCGTTTTCGAATCGGCGCTGTCGCGCTCGGCAACAGCAAGCGCCACTGAGGTATGTGGATCGACCAGATCGCCCGCCTCACGAAACGCTGCACGCATCGTCGCGGCGACCTCCGCCTCGTCGGCGCGCCCCGCTTCAAAGTCGCGGCGAATGGCGTTGAGCACCGGCGTCGGCAGCGCAAAGCGGCCGGACTGCGCAAGCGAGGCCATCAGGCCGCGCACCAGCGCCGCATCGCGCCCGCTCGCCTCGAACATCAGCCGCTCGAAATTCGACGACACCTGAATGTCCATCGACGGCGACTGCGTTGCCTCGACTTCACGCACCTCGTAATGGCCATTCTGCAGCGTGCGCGCGAGAATGTCGTTCACGTTCGTGGCGACGCGCAGCTTGCCGATCGGCAGGCCCATGCGCTTTGCCACATAGCCCGCGAAGATGTCACCGAAATTTCCGGTCGGCACCGTGAAGTCGATCGCGCGCGCGGGTGCGCCGAGCGCCACTGCCGAGGTGAAGTAATATACGGTCTGCGCAACGATCCGCGCCCAGTTGATCGAGTTGACGCCGGACAGCGACACCTGATCGCGAAACGCATGATGGTTGAACAACGCCTTCACGATCGCCTGGCAATCGTCGAACGTGCCTTCGACCGCGAGCGCATGAACGTTCGCAGCACCGGTCGTCGTCATCATCCGCCGCTGCACGTCAGAGATGCGGCCGTGCGGAAACAGCACGAACAGGTCGACGTTCGCGCGGTCCTTGAATGCCTCGACGGCCGCACCGCCGGTGTCGCCGGAGGTCGCAACCACGATGGTGGTGCGCGTGCCACGCTTCGCCAGCACATGGTCCATCAGCCGCGACAGAAGCTGCATCGCCACGTCCTTGAACGCGAGCGTCGGCCCATGAAACAGCTCGAGCGTGAACTGGTTCGGCCCGCTCTGGTCGAGCGGCACCACCGCAGGATGGCGGAACGTCGCGTAGGCTTCGTTGGTCATGCGGCCGAGATCCGCATCGGAAATCTCCCCCGCAACGAAGGGACGGATTACATCGGTTGCGACCTGCCAATAAGGGCGACCGGCAAAGCCGGAGATCGTCTCATGCGAGAGCGTCGGCCAGACCTCCGGCACATAGAGGCCGCCGTCACGGGCAAGCCCGGTCAGCATCACATCCCAAAAGCCGAGCCGCGGGGCCTCGCCCCTCGTGGAAAGATAGGTCGTCAAGAGTGCCTCCAAAGGCACGGATTCCCGCAAGCCTTTGATAGAATTGTTAATTTTATCCACAGACAGTGGAAAAGCGCACCTTACCGGCTGCTTTCCATCTCGACAAGGAAGGGAAAGCGCCGCGTCACGCCCGCCTCCGGCCGAACAACCAGACGCCAAACGTGCCGAGCACGGCGATCGCAAGGCCGAACCAGGTGATCGCATACCCTAGATGGTTATCTTTCAATTTGGGCGAAAGGGCGCTCGGCTTCGGTACACCCGCCGTCGGCACCGGGGCTTCGAGATCGATGTAGAACGGCGCCACCTCGCCCCAACCCAAGGCTTCGGCCATGCCGGCGATGTCGCGGACGAACCAGAGCCGTTTCGTGGTGCTCTCCTGCGCAGTCAGCAAGCCCGGACGCTCAGGGAAGCGCAGATAGCCGGTCAGCACTGCCGGTTCGCCGGTGAGAAGCGGTGCGATCGCACGATCTTCCTCGTCGCGCTTCTGCATCTCGTTCGGCACGAAGCCGGTATTGATGACGATGCGCGCACCTCTCTCGAGCTGCGCCGGCAGGAAAGCCCAGACGCCCGGCGTGGTAACGTCGCTGCGCACCGCCGAGCCCGAGGTGTAGACCATCGCATCGGGCTTGTTCTCATACGTCGCCGCGAAGCGAACACGACGGAATTCATCATCAGTGCGATTGAGATGCGTCCACTCGGAGTGCGGCGGCAGATCGACCGGCGCGGCGGCAAGGCGCTCGTCCAGCGCTTTCATCAGCGCATGCTTCTGCTCACCGCGCTGGAGTTGCCAGACACCGAGCGAGGCGAGAGCCGCACTCATCACCAGCGCAAACACCGCCATGCCGATTGTGGCGCGCGTGGAGCTCGACGCTCTCATCGCAGGACGCGCCCGGGAAGCAAAGACATGCGGCTGTTATGGCAAAACAGTGCGGCGATGTCGCGACGCAAGGCCGTGAGCGAGGCCGGACGCTCTTTCGCAAAAGCCATCGCTCCCTCCTTACTCAAACGCCGCTCCTTACAAAAAAGGCGGCCCGAAGGCCGCCTTTGAACTTCGGATGCTCGCTCAATGCGCCGCGTGGGCCATTGTCTCCGCACCATGTCCCCAGACATAGATGCAAATGAACAGGAACAGCCACACCACGTCGACGAAGTGCCAGTACCAGGCCGCGAACTCGAAGCCGAGGTGCTGCTTCGGCGTGAAGTGGCCGGCATAGGCGCGCGCGAGGCAGACGATCAGGAAGATCGTGCCGACGAGAACGTGGAAGCCGTGGAAGCCCGTCGCCATGAAGAAGGTCGCACCATAGACGTGACCAGCGAAAGAGAACTCCGCATGGCTGTACTCGAACGCCTGCACGAAGGTGAAGCAGACGCCGAGGATCACGGTGAGGAGCAGACCCCACTTCAGGCCCTTGCGATCGCCTTCCAGAAGCGCGTGGTGCGCCCAGGTCACCGTGGTGCCCGAGGTCAGCAGGATCAGCGTGTTGAGAAGCGGCAGGTGCCAGGGGTCGAAGGTCTCGATTCCCTTCGGCGGCCAGACGCCGCCGAACAGCGCGTCACGGGTGAACATCACGGCATCGTTCGGGAACAGAGCCGCGTTGAAGTAGGCCCAGAACCACGCAACGAAGAACATCACCTCGGAGATGATGAACAAGATCATGCCGTAGCGGTGGTGAATCTGCACCACGCGGGTGTGGTCGCCCTTGTACTCGGCTTCGCGGATCACATCGCCCCACCAGCTCGCCATGGTGTAGAGCACGCCAATGAGGCCGATGCCGAACACGATCGGAGCCGCGGCATACATATGATGCATCCACGAAATCGCGCCGATCGCCATGATGAAGGCTGAAAACGAGCCGACGACGGGCCACGGGCTCGGATCGACCAGGTGATAATCGTGATGTTTGACGTGGCCGCCAGCCATTTCATTCTCCGTTTGCGGTGCCGGTCGCCCGGCGCTCGTATCATTCACTCGCGTTTATAAAGCTAACTTCTGCCGCCGTCCCGCTCCGATGCCGCCACCGGCTTCGTTTCGGGATTCTTCACGGGATAGAAGGTGTAGGACAAGGTGATCGTGCTGACGCTCGCCTGATTGGTGTCCTCGACCATCGAGGGATCGACATAGAACACCACCGCCATGTCGCGGGTCTCGCCCGGCTCCATGGTCTGTTCGGTGAAGCAGAAGCAGTTGATCTTGGTGAAATAGGCGCCAGCCGTCAGCGGCGCGACATTGTAGCCCGCCTGGCCGGTGGTCTTCCGCGCCGACTGGTTGATGACCTTGTAGTAGACGGTTTCGACCTGCCCGATCCGGGTGCGGATCTCGTCCTGCTCGGGGACGAACTTCCACGGCAGCCCGCCGGAAATATTGGAATCGAAGCGTACGGTAATCTCGCGGTCGGTCGCGTGCGCAGGCGCGGAGCTTGCCACCTGCGGCGTGCCGTTGAAGCCGGTGGCCCGGCAAAACCAGTCGTAGAACGGGACGGCCGCATAGGCGGCGCCGATCATGAACGCCACCACGAGACCGCACACCCCGGCGATCACGGCATCGCGCGAATGGCGAGGCTTGGTCGGGCGTTCAGGCGATGATGGCGTCTCTTTGCTCATGTCACATCGGCCGGACCAGAACTGCCGGTCCCTTCACGAGAGTCACAATGAAGAACAACGTCACCAGAATCCCGAGCACCACCGCGATCGCAATCGAGCGTTCGCGACGGCGGCGCTTCTGCGCGTCGGTGAGTACGATGCCCTCGGGCTCCTGATCGTTGTTCATCGCGAGATCCATGCGCTACCAGATCATTGCCGCTACCGCGTGTGCCGCGACTTCGAGCGGCAGCACCGCAAACAGCAGGAACAGATACAGCAGCGAAAACTTGAACAGCGCACGCGCCGCACGGTTCGCCTGCGTGCCGGTGCGATAGCGGTACACGTTGAACGCAAACCACAGCATCCCGGCGCCGAGCGCAACCGACGTGAGGCCATAGGCCGCGCCGAAATAGCCGAGCGGCCACGGCAGGATGGCAACCGTGACGAGAACGATAGTGTAGAGCAAGATCTGCAGCCGCGTCGCATCGGGGCCCGCCACCACCGGCAGCATCGGCACCTTGGCGCGGGCGTAGTCGTCCGAGCGGAACAGTGCGAGCGCCCAGAAGTGCGGCGGCGTCCACAGGAAGATGATCAGGAACAGGATGATCGGCTGCGGCGCGAGCGAGCCGGTTGCGGCCGCCCAGGCGACGACCGGCGGCAACGCACCGGCGGCGCCGCCGATGACGATGTTCTGCGCGGTCCAGCGCTTCAGCCACATCGTGTAGACGACGGCATAGAAGAAGATCGTGAAGGCAAGCAGCGCTCCGGCAAGCCAGTTCACCAGAACGCCGAGCGTCGCCACCGAGAAGATCGCGAGCGTGATACCGAACGCGGCAGCCTCCGGAGAGGACACCCGACCCCGCGGAATCGGACGGTTGGCGGTGCGAGTCATGAGCGCGTCGATGTCGCTCTCGTACCACATGTTGAGAGCGCCAGCCGCGCCGCCGCCGACGGCGATGCAAAGGATCGAGGTCGCCGCGAGCACAGGATGCAGATGAACCGGCGCGATCACGAGGCCGACCAGCGCCGTGAACACGACAAGAGACATCACGCGCGGCTTGAGAAGCGCGATGTAGTCCGAAACACCCGCCTCGGAAACAATGAGGGGAGGATATTCGACTGAATTTTGCTCGATAACGGACAAACCCGGACGGCTCCTTGGTAGACTCCCGTCCGCCACGGTGAGCCCATGGCGGGCGGGAAATTTTGGCGTGCCATGCCTCGCGGCATGGCGACGCGCATTACCGAATGCGAGGCAGAACCTCGAACTGGTGGAACGGCGGAGGCGAAGTCAGCGTCCATTCCAGCGTGGTCGCACCGGGACCCCACGGATTGTTCGGGGCCGGAATCTTGCGTGCGAAGGCTTCGACGACACCATAGAGGAAGACCAGCACGCCGAAGGCCGAGATGTAGGAGCCGATCGAAGCGACCAGGTTCCAGCCGGCAAAGGCATCCGGATAGTCGACATAGCGGCGCGGCATGCCCGACAAACCGAGGAAGTGCATCGGGAAGAACAGCACGTTCACGCCGATAAACATCAGCCAGAAATGCGCCTTGGCGATGGTCTCATTGTACATGTAACCGAACATCTTCGGGAACCAGTAGTACCAGCCGGCGAAGATTGCGAACACGGCGCCGAGCGACAGCACGTAGTGGAAGTGCGCAATCACGTAGTAGGTGTCCTGGAGAACGCGGTCGACGCCGGCGTTCGCGAGCACGACGCCCGTCACACCACCGACCGTGAACAGGAAGATGAAGCCGATCGCCCACAGCATCGGCGCCTTGAACTCGATGGAGCCGCCCCACATCGTGGCGATCCAGGAGAAGATCTTCACGCCGGTCGGCACCGCGATGACCATGCTCGCCGCGACGAAATAGGCCTGCGCCGACGCCGACATGCCCACGGTGTACATGTGGTGGGCCCAGACCACGAAGCCGATGCCGCCGATCGCGACCATGGCGTAGACCATGCCGAGATAACCGAAGATCGGCTTGCGGCTGAAGGTCGAGGTGACGTGGCTGATGATGCCGAAGCCCGGCAGGATCATGATGTAAACTTCGGGGTGGCCGAAGAACCAGAACAGATGCTGGTAGAGCACCGGGTCACCGCCGCCGTCGGCCGCGAAGAACGCGGTGCCGAAGTTGCGGTCGGTCAGCAGCATGGTGATGCCACCGGCGAGCACCGGCAGCGACAGCAGCAACATGAACGCCGTCACCAGCACCGACCACACGAACAGCGGCATCTTGTGCATGGTCATGCCAGGCGCGCGCATGTTGAAGATCGTGGTGATGAAGTTGATCGCGCCGAGAATCGACGACGCGCCGGCGATGTGCATCGAGAGAATGACGAAGTCGACCGCCGGTCCAGGATGGCCGGACGTCGACAGCGGCGCGTACATGGTCCAGCCCGTACCTGCGCCGAGCGAGCCCGGCTCGCCCTCGACGAACGCCGAGAGGATGAGGAGCGCGAAGGACGAGGGCAGCAGCCAGAACGAAATGTTGTTCATGCGCGGGAACGCCATGTCCGGCGCACCGATCATCAGCGGCACGAACCAGTTGCCGAAGCCGCCGATCAGAGCGGGCATCAGCGCGAAGAAGATCATGATGAGGCCGTGATTGGACACGAACACGTTGAACGTGTGGGCCTCATGGAACAACTGCACGCCGGGATACATCAACTCGATGCGGATCGCGACCGACATCGCGCCGCCGATCAGGCCAGCGACCACCGCGAAGATAAGGTACATCGTGCCGATGTCCTTATGGTTCGTGGAGAAGAGATACCGCCGCCACCCGGTCGGATGATCGTGCGCATGATCATCATGAGCGTGATCGGTGTGGGCGGAAGTTGCAGCGGACGTAGCCATTTTCAGATCCTTTGAACCTTGCAGTTCTTAAACCTTGCGGTTGTCTTCTTCAGTCTCACGCCGCTACTGCGCGGCGGCCTCGATCGAGGCGAACGTGTTTGCCGGAGCCGAAGCGAACTTCTTCTGCGCGTCGGCAACCCACTTCTCGAATTCCTCGTCGCTGACGACGCGGATCGCGATCGGCATATAGGCGTGATCCTTGCCACACAGTTCCGAGCACTGGCCGTAGAAGATGCCGGTCTTCTCTGCCTTGAACCAGGTCTCGTTGAGACGGCCCGGCACGGCGTCGATCTTGATGCCGAACGACGGCACCGCGAAGGAATGGATGACGTCGGCGCCGATCACCTGAACGCGGATCACCTTGTTCACCGGAACAACGGCCTCGTTGTCAACGGCGAGCAGACGCGGCTGCTTGTCGGTCGCCATCAGCGAGTCGAACTCGAACTTGCCGTTATCGGGATAAGCGTAGGTCCAGTACCACTGCTTGCCGGTCACCTTGATGGTGAGATCAGACTTCGGAATTTCGAGTTCGTGGAACAGGAGGCGGAAGGACGGGACCGAAATGCCGACGAGAATAAGAACCGGAATAATGGTCCAGGCCACTTCGATCAGCGTGTGATGGGTAGTCTTGGAAGCGACCGGGTTGACCTTGGCGCGAAACTTGAGAACGACGGTGACAAGCAGAGCGAGAACGATCAGAACGATGGCACCGATGATCCACAACAGGAAATTGTGGAACCAGACGATATTGTCCGCGACCGGCGTTACGCCTTTCTGCAGCGTCATCTCCCACGGCGCCGGCTGTCCCATGACCTCGGCCATGGCTGCTCCGGCAAACAACAGGCTTGCAGCGGCGACGATCATTCCCACCACACCGCGGCCGATCTGGCCCCTCGACATCTTCATGCCGCTCACGCTCCTATATCCATCGCTTTTAGAGGCTCGCCGTCCGGCAAACCTCATTTCCGTCGCCATTCCTTTTTAAGGCTGTCAGACCGCAATTAGAACGCGTCGAATTCCCGCCTCTCAAATCATAAATTGGTGCCCACCGCAATGTACCTCATTCGCGAGCCAGCGTTGCGGGATTGAGCCGCAGAAACGGTCGAAAAACCTCCGATCTTTCCAGCGGCGGACCGGCCCGGACGATTGGGCGTTGCAGGTCCATGAGCGTCCGTTGTAGGCAATCCGGGCGCCATGACGGAAGCCCGATTCGGCCGGTTTTCGACCCAGCCGCGCGTTTTGTCGCCCTCAAGGCGCCGTCATTGCCCTTTCAAAAGGCTCCCGCAGGGACGAGTGGCCGAGAACCGACTGAGAAAGCGCCCGGAATGAGATTTTTCGATATCCCCGGCATTGCCCGCCGCCCGAAGGCCGCCCTCGCCGCCCTCGCGCTCGCAGCCTCCGCCTGCGGCCTCAATTCGGGCCTCTCCACAGCCGCTTACGCCCAGGGCGCGGTCAAGTCCGTCTCCGGCGACTGGCAGATCCGCTGCGACACACCGGCCGGCGCCCAGAATGAACAATGTGCCCTGATCCAGAGCGTTGTCGCCGAAGATCGCGCCAATGCCGGGCTCACGGTGATCATTCTCAAAACGGCCGATCAGAAAAACAAATTGATGCGCGTGGTGGCGCCGCTCGGCGTGCTGCTGCCCTCCGGGCTCGGATTGAAGCTCGACGACAAGGATGTCGGCCGTGCCGGCTTCGTGCGTTGCCTGCCGAACGGCTGCGTCGCCGAGATCGTGATGGACGACAAGCTGCTTGAGCAGCTCAAGACCGCCAAAACCGCGACCTTCATCATTTTCGAGACGCCGGAGGAAGGCATCGGCTTTCCGCTCAGCCTCAAGGGCCTCGGTGACGGTTACGCCAAACTGCCCTGACGCCCCTCCCGCGGACGGCGATCAGACCCTATCTTTGCCTCGCTGCCCGCCCGGCCCCGCGTCGGGCCGCGGGCGGGCTTAATTGATGTTGCCGATGCGCGGAGCGTTTCCATGACCCAGTCCCAGCCTACCTCCCTGATCGAGCGCGCGGGGCTCGACCGCGACGATGTCCGCAAGGAAATCGTCCGCGGCCTCGACGGCGCCGACGATGGCGAGCTGTTCATGGAATATCGCCAGTCAGAAGGGCTCGCGTTCGACAATGGCCGCCTCAAACAGGCGACCTACGACACCGCGCAGGGCTTTGGCCTGCGTGCCGTGAAGGACGATGCGGTCGGCTACGCCCATTCCTCCGACATGTCGCTGTCGGCGATCGCGCGCGCGGCGGATGCCGTGCATGCGGTGCGCGGCGGCTATTCCGGCACCTTTGCCGCACCTCCGCCTCATACCAACGTGCGGCTCTATGGTGACGCCAACCCGCTCGACGGCGAGGTTTTCGAGACCAAGGTGAAGCTGCTCGCCGAGATCGACGCCTATGTCCGCGAAAAGGACCCGCGGGTGCGGCAGGTCTCGGTCAGTCTGGGTGCAACCTGGCAGGTGGTGGAGATCGTGCGCCCGGATGGCGAGAGCTACCGCGACATTCGCCCGCTGGTACGCGTCAATGTCTCCGTGGTCGCAGGCTCAGGCGACCGGCAGGAAACCGGCAGTCAGGGCTATGGCGGGCGCGAGGGCTACGCCCGCTTCATCGAAACCAAGGCGTGGCGCAATGCCGCCGACGCCGCGATCCGTCAGGCGCTCCTCAACCTCGAATCGGTGCCCGCCCCCGCGGGTGAGATGGACGTCGTGCTTGGTCCCGGCTGGCCCGGCGTGATGCTGCACGAGGCGGTCGGCCATGGCCTCGAGGGCGATTTCAACCGCAAGCAAACCTCGGCCTTTGCAGGCCTGATGGGCCAGCAGGTTGCGGCGAAAGGCGTCACCGTGGTCGACGACGGCACCATCGCCTCGCGGCGCGGCTCGCTCTCGATCGACGATGAGGGCACGCCGACCAACCGCACCGTGCTGATCGAGGACGGCATCCTCGTCGGCTACATGCAGGATCGCCAGAACGCACGGCTGATGAACATGAAGCCGACCGGCAACGGCCGGCGCGAATCCTACGCCCATGTGCCGATGCCGCGCATGACCAACACCTACATGTTGGCAGGCGACCGCGACCCGGCCGAGATTCTCGCGTCGGTGAAGAACGGCATTTACGCGGTCAATTTCGGCGGCGGCCAGGTCGATATCACTTCGGGTAAGTACGTCTTCCAGTGCACCGAGGCTTACCGGATCGAGAATGGCAAGGTCGGCGCACCGCTCAAGGGCGCGATGTTGATCGGCAACGGGCCGACCGATTTGCATCGCATCACGATGGTCGGCAACGACCTCGAGCTCGACGCGGGCATCGGCACCTGCGGCAAGAACGGTCAGGGCGTGCCGGTCGGCGTCGGCCAGCCGACGCTGCGGATGGACCGCATCACCGTCGGCGGCACCGGCGCATGATCGCGGCCGCGCCCAAAGCCTCGCGCAGTTGGGCGCGCGCCATCGGCGAGATCGCAACCGCCTTCCTGATCGTGATGGCGGGCAAGGCGGCGCTCGCCGAGCCGTTTTACGTTCCCTCCGCCTCGATGGAGCCGACGCTGCTGATCGGCGATGCGCTGCTCGCCTCGAAATACCCGTATGGCTACGGCACGGCGTCACTGCCGGTGAATGTCACGGTGCCGACCAGCATCAGGCTGTTCGGCAAGCTGCCCGCGCGTGGCGACGTTGTCGTGTTCCGCTGGCCGGGCGACACCTCGCAGGCGTGGGTGAAGCGCGTAGTCGCGCTTCCCGGTGATCGCGTGCAGATGCGCGAGGGGCAATTGTGGCTGAACGGACAGGCCGTTCCCACCCACGCCCACGGCTTTGGCGACGCCCAGAATGACGATGGCAGCCTCACGCCGGCCGCGCGCTACACCGAAGAACTGCCCGGCGGGCACAGCCACACCATCTTCAAGCTGCGCACCCACGGCGTGCTCGACAACACCGACGAGATTGTTGTGCCACCCGACATGCTGTTCGTGATGGGCGACAACCGCGACAACTCCGCCGACAGCCGCGTATCGGTCGCGGACGGCGGCGTCGGCCTGCTGCCGGTCGAAAATCTGATCGGCCGCGTCGATACCGTACTTGGCTCGTGGGACATTGCCGCGCGAAAGAAGCCGATCTGGGAATGGCCAACGGGTCTGCGGCTGTCGCGGATGTTTTCGTCGGTGCAGTGAGAACAATACTACTCTTGTGGTCATGGCCGGCATAGCCCGTCGAAGACGGGCGTGAACGCCCTTTTGTCCCGGCCATCCACGTCTTTCTTCGTTAGAGCTTCAAGACGTGGATGCCCGGCATAAAGCCGGGCATGACGAGCTCAAACGAAATCGATTCTACCGTACCACGCCCGAAATGAATCCCGGCTTGCGGCGCGGCGGCTTGATGCGATCCTTCAGGTAGCAGCGCGCATCGCGCCCGACATAGCCTGGCCGCGCATAGGTCCAGGCACGGCAACGGTTGTCGGCCTCGCAGGCCGCCTTGCAGTGATCGCCCTCGCTATCGGGTGGCACGGTGATGCTGCGATAATCGCCGCCATAGCGATCCGTCGCGGCCTCGATCTTGCGGTTGCGCAATTCGACCACGCCCGCCCCGCGCACGCCGGAGACGCAGCAGGTATCGGACACGCGGCGCGGCACGCTGTTCTTCAGCCAGCAGATTGCGCTGCCGCGTTTCACACTTGGATAATTGAAGCTCCACGAGCGGCAGCGCCGGTCGCGCTCGCAGAACATCGCGCATGCCGCAGGATCGCCGCTGACGATTTCAAGATGCGCGTAGTCGCCGCCGGGCCTGTCGAAATTCGCCTGCGCCTGCGCGGTTGCGCCGAACGTCAAGGGCAGGAGCGCGACAGCTGCAATGGCCGCCGCAACGATGTGCGCCGAGAGACGAGAAAAATATCTGAAAGGGCGAAAGACAAACATGCCAACATGACTTTCAGAAATCAAAAATCGCGCAGCGGCTGCGATACGGTGCCCCTCTATTCAAACCCCGCCTTCCTGTATCGCGGATGAATATCGGCGCACGCCCCATGCCACGCTGCAAAGCGCCGCACTACTCGATACCCCTAAAAGGCGTAGGCGTCATAGGCTGGATTGACGGAGCCGGCCCACGCTCCATTAAATTTTGTCAACATTTCCTCTGCCGGCGTACGGCCAGCGTCGATAATGGCGTCAAGCGGTTCGAGAAAACGCGATTCATCACGGCCGAGATGATCGACCCGCGCGCGCCGCCGCAATCCCGCATGCGCAAGCGCGAGGCAATCGCGTGCAACCTCGAACATGTAGCGGCCATCCACCGGTGTCTTGAAACCGAGACGCGGCACGGCATCGCGAATCGCCTGACGCATCGCAGCATCCCAGCCCCGCACCATCATCCACGCGGCATCGAGGCTTGCGTCGTCATAGAGAAGGCCCGCCCAGAACGCAGGCAGTGCGGGCAACTGCCGCATCGGCACACCATCCGCGCCGCGCATCTCGAGATAACGCTTCAGCCGGACCTCGGGGAAGATTGTCGAAAGATGATTGGCCCAGTCCGACAGCGTCGGCTTCTCGCCGGGAAATTTCGCGTTCTTCCCGTCAAGAAAATCGCGGAAGGACGAGCCTGAGACATCGATGTAAGTCTCGCCGCGCTTGACGAAATACATCGGCACGTCGAGTGCGTAATCGACCCAGCGCTCGAAGCCCATGCCGTCTTCAAACACCCACGGGATCATGCCCGCGCGGGCATTGTCAGTATCGCGCCAGATTTCCGAGCGGAATGAGAGAAAACCGTTCGGCTTGCCTTCGGTGAACGGCGAGTTGGCAAACAGCGCGGTTGCAACTGGCTGCAGCGCCACCGCAACCCGCAGCTTCTTCACCATGTCGGCTTCCGAGGAGAAGTCGAGATTGGCCTGCACCGTGCACGTCCGGTACATCATGTCGAGGCCGTAGCGGCCGACCTTCGGCATATAGCGCGTCATGATGCCATAGCGACCCTTCGGCATCGCCGGAATCTCTTCGCGCGACCATGATGGCGTCATGCCGAGGCCGAGAAAGCCGATGCCGAGCGGCTCCGCGATCTCGCGCACCTGCGCAAGATGCGCAGCAAGTTCGACCGCGGTCTGATGGATATTGTCGAGCGGCGCGCCGGAGAGTTCGAACTGCCCGCCGGGCTCGAGCGAAATCGCTCCGCCACCGGTGACATCGTGCAGACCGATGATATTGCCGCGCTCGTTGATCGGCTCCCAGCCGAGCAGCAGTTGCATGCCTTCAAGCAGTGCCTGAATGCCGCGCGGCCCTTCATAGGGCACGGGGCGATGACCCTTCAGCGTGAACGGCGTCTTTTCGTGCTCGGTGCCGATCTTGAATTCGGACTGCGGCTTGATGCCGGCTTCGAGCCATCCCACAAGCTCCTCGCGCGAGGAGAGCGGGGTCATATCGATCTGGTCACGCGCCATGCGGCACCTTCTTGAAATGCGCCACGAACGGCGCAGGCTGCCGGAGGCAACGGGCGCGCTGACCCGTAGGCCCAAGTGATGAATAAAATATCATTGCGAGGAGCCGGATTCTTTCGCGTCGGACGATGATGCCTGGGCACAGCAGCCAAGACGATCGAGGAGATCGCATAATTTTGCAGCCTCCGTGTCCGACAGTTTGGAGCCGACATGCCGCTCGATCGCTGCGGAATAAGCCTCCCCCATTCTCTTCTGCAGTTCGCGCCCCGCATCGGAAATCTCGACAAACAGCCCGCGCTTGTCGTTCTCGCATTCGCGCCGCGCAGCCAAACCTTCATCGACGAGACGCTCGATCAGGCGCGAGGTCGAATATTGCGGCAGCAGCATCTGCCGCTCCAGTTCGACCGGTCGCAGTTCACCGCCCGGTGCGCGCGACAGTTCAAGCAGCGCATCGTACCAAGCGAGCGGCGGAAAGCCCGCACGCTTCAAATCCTGCTCGACCGCATCGAGCACACGGCTGCGCACCCGCGCGAGCCGCAGCCACGCTTCCGTCACTTCATTGGACGGGCGGCGTGAGGCTCCACTGGGGTCGTTCTGGCGTGCGTGTCTGTGCAAATGCATCCACCGTGGGCATTCATGCATGTGCATTAAGGCACGACGGTCCGCTTGCCAAGCGGAAGAGCCTCCGCCCTATCTCCTCTCGCAGCCGCAAACTTTTCCGCGCCCGCGCAATCTCCTTAACCCGTTGTTTACCGTGACACGAAAAAGTCAGCCCTGAAGCGGTCTGCCTGCGCCGGAAATTCGTTTGTCTTTTCAACGAGGCGGCCGAAGGCGGGACAACCGGCGGCAGACACCGGGCGAGGGCATGGCATTTCATCAATCATGGGGATCTGAAGGAACTGATCCTTCCACCCGGGAGCGGCCCGACCAGCGTCACCGTTCCACGCCCGGCGAACCCATGTCCGGCAACGTCACAGGCACCGATCCGCGCTCACTGTCCCAGCGGGAAGCTCGCGACATCGCCGAGATTCATCAGCGCCTCGATTCCATCGCCCGGCAGGTCGGGCATCTCTCCGCCGGTCCTGCCGCACATGGCGCCCCCAACAACGTGGCCCAGCAGCTCAACGAGGCGATCTCGCGGCTCGACGCGCGGCTGTCGCAAATCGCGGCACCCGATCGCGCACCGTTGATGCAGGCGCCACAGGCCCAAGCCCCGCAGGCTTATCAAGCGCCGCAGACTTACCAAGCTCCGCGGATGGCACCGCCGATACCGGTGATGGCTCCGATGATGTCCCCACCGATGGCGCCTCCCATGGGGCCTCCCTTGGCCCCGCCTCAGGCGCCAGGACTCGATCTCTCGATTGCCGAAATCATCGCCCGACAGGGTGAGCTTGACGGGCCGAGCCCCGCGCAGGACGCCCTGCGGCGCAGCGCGCCGAATTTCGTTCATGCCGCGCCGGTGCCGCAGCCCTATCCGAATTTCGACAGCATCGAACGCAAGCTCGCCGGCATTACCAGCCAGATCGAGACGCTGCGCCGCCCCGACGGCATCGAGCAATCGATCTCGGCTTTCCGCTCCGAGCTTGCCGACATCCGCCACGCCATCACCGAGGCGCTGCCGCGCCGCGCGATCGAATCGCTCGAAGGTGAAATCCGTTCGCTCGGGCGGCGAATCGACGAAACGCACCAGAACGGCGCCGACAGCGCCGCCCTTGGCGCGGTCGAACGCGCGCTCTCTGAAATTCGCAGCGAACTGCGCTCGCTGACCCCGGCCGAACAGCTTGCCGGATTCGACGATGCGATTCGCCATCTCGGCAGCAAGATCGACACCATCGTCCGCACGAGCGGCGATCCTGGCACGCTCAATCAGCTCAACGAGGCGATCTCCGCGCTGAAAACGATCGTCGCAAACATCGCCTCAAACGAGGCGCTGTCGCAGCTCTCCGAGAATATCCGCACGCTGTCGCAGCGGGTGGACCAGCTTTCGCAAGCCACGCACAGCGACATGTTCGCGGCGCTGGAGCAGCGCATCGCCACACTGACGACGACGCTTGAGCAGCGCGAGCGCCCGGCGCCTGCCGATTCCAGCCATTTCGACAATGCGGTGCGCACGCTCTCCGATCGCCTCGATAGCCTGCAGGTTGGCGGCGATGCGGCTGCGACCTTCTCGCATGTCGAACAACGCGTCGCCCACCTTCTGGAGCGGCTCGAAACGTCAGAGGCGCGCTCCGGGAATCTCAACCGCGTCGAAAGCGGCCTGTCCGAAATCATGCAGATGCTGCAGCAGCGCAGCGCCCCCGAAGCCGCACACGCCTCGCCTGCAATGGACCCGGCGTTCGTCGATGCGATCCGGCGCGAACTCTCGGACATGCGCCAGAATCAGGTCGAGACCACGCGCCATACGCAGGATTCACTCGAGGTCGTTCACAACACCCTCGGCCATGTGGTCGATCGCCTCGCGCAGATCGAAGGCGACCTGCGTCAGGCCCGCCCTGCGCCCACGCATACGCCGCCACAGGCGCCGTTGTCCGGCCCGGTGCCCGCGCCGCAGCGACCGGCTGCACCGACAATCCCGCCGCAGACCCGCCCCGAGATGCCCAACCCGGCGCTCCTGCAAAAGGCCGCTGCCGCTGAGCGCAACATGGGACCCTCGCCTGCGCTGGCGAAGGACGCCGCGATGGCAGGCGCCGCGCCGCGCCCGACGCGCGCGCCAATCGATCCAGCACTGCCGCCCGACCATCCGCTCGAGCCCGGCAGCCGTGGCGGCGCACGCCCGTCCGCGGCCGAGCGCATCGCCCAATCGGAAAACGCCCTCCGCGACATTCCGCAGGCCAAGGGGCCGGTGAGTTCTTCGAACTTCATTCAGGCGGCACGCCGCGCCGCGCAGGCGGCCCAGGCTGCGCAGCCCTCGCCGCCCGCCAAGAAAGCGACGCGCGTGACTGCGCTGAACGACGCCGCGAAGCTTGCCGCAACCAAGGATGCGCCCGCACAGGGCTCTCGCGGAGCCAAAGTGCGCGCGCTGCTCGTCGGCGTCAGCGTATTCGTGATCGTGCTCGGCACCTTCAAGATGGCGAGCAATCTCTGGCACAGCGGCGAAACCGACCGCGCGTCGCCGGCGATCGAATCCCATATCGCGCCGCCCGCAACGCCGTCACCGGTCGAGGATGCAGATGGCGACGATGGCGACAGCATGCCCAACGCTGCGCCTGATGCGCCGTCGATGATTTCGCCGACACCGATCGACAAGCAGTCGCTGAACGCACCGCTTGCTCCGCCGCCGAGCCAGCCAACACAACAGGCAGCAACCCCGGCGACGGCTCCTGCCATCGCACCGGCTCCGCCTGCGATGCCGCCCGCGAATAACGATGTCACCGGCTCGATTGCACCGATCGGCACGCCCGCACCGCTGCCGGACGCGATCGGCGGACCTGTGTTGCGGACCGCCGCGAAGAAAGGCGATGCGAGTGCGGCTTATGAAGTCGGCCTGCGCTATGCGGAAGGCCGCGGCGTGACCGCAAATTACGACGAGGCGGCGAAATGGTATGGCCGCGCCGCACAGGCCAACCTCGTACCCGCGATGTTCCGTCTCGGCACGCTCTATGAGAAGGGCCTCGGCGTTCGCAAGGATATCGGCCTTGCCCATCGCTATTATCGTCAGGCGGCGGATCACGGCAACGCCAAGGCGATGCACAATCTCGCGGTGCTGGAAGCCGATGGCGGCGGCAAGCCGAACTACAAGAATGCCGCCTACTGGTTCCTGCGGGCCGCCGAGCGTGGCGTCGCCGACAGCCAGTTCAACCTCGGCATCCTGTATGCCCGCGGCATCGGCGTCGAACAGAGCCTCACCGAATCCTACAAGTGGTTCAGCCTCGCCGCTGCGCAGGGCGACGCCGACTCGGAGCGCAAGCGCGATGATGTCGCCAAGCGCCTCGACGCCAATACGCTGGCCTCCGCCAAGCGCGCGGTGCAGAGCTTCACGATCGAGCAGCAGCCGGCCGAGGCCACGCAAGTGGCGACGCCTCCGGGCGGCTGGGACGCCAAACGCGCCCAGAAGACCGCGAAGCCTGGCAAGCACAAGGCGGCAAAGGGCTAGAGCGTTTCCTCTTTTGTGGAAGCGGTGCGGCATGCTCGATGCGCTCCCTCTCCCCGGTGGGGAGAGGGTTGGGGTGAGGGGCTCCAAATTTATCGATAGATTCCTACGCCCTCACCCGGATTGCTTCGCAATCCGACCTCTCCCCACGGGAGAGGTGAAGGACCACGCTGCGACAGACGCGATTCAACTCGAAACGAAAATGCTCTAGGCCGCTCCGCCCGCAATCTCTTACGCTTTGGACGCAACAGCGATCAGCCCCGGTACCGGCACGCCGCTCTCGGTCCGGTTCGAGGCGGCCTCGAGACTGAGAGGCATCAGCCCCGCATCCGCAATCGCCGCGCGGACATGCGCAGCGCCGTGCGCATAGCGTAACCCCGCACCGATAATGACGCCGTCGCCGCCATGCGTTTCGGTGGTGAAGGCGACAAGCCCGGCCGGGCGCAGCACGCGATGAATGTCGCGTAAGGCCGGAGCGAGGTCGGCAAGATAGATCACCGCATCCGCTGCAAGCGCCAGATCGAACGCCGCATCCGCCTCGCGCTTCAAACCCTCGACCATGTCGGCCGCTTCGAGCCGGTGATAAAGCCCGGTTGTTTGCGCTTGCGCCAGCATGCCGGGCGACAGATCGATTCCGATGAAGCTGTCGACATTGCCCGCAAATGCACGCGCCGCGAGCCCGGTGCCGCAGCCGAGATCGATCGCTGATTTGAAGAAAGCCGGGCGCTTCAACCCATGACAGGCGACGAGCACCGCCTTCAGCAACAACTCAGGCCCCTGATAATGGAGATTGGTCCGAAGCGCGTGCTCGAATGAAGGCGCATACTGATCGAACAGCGCGCGCACATAGGCCGGCGGCATCTCGGATAGCGTCTCGACGCCAAGGCGCATCAACCGCAGCTTCGCGCCATGGCGATCCTGCGGGTCGGCCTCCTGCGCCTTGCGATAGGCCCGAATCGCCTCGCCGTGCAGATTGAGCTGCTGCTTCAGTTCGCCGAGCGCGAACCACGCCGAGGCAAAATGCGGTGCGCGCTCCACCGCCTGCGTCATCAGATCGGCGGCGGCCATCAGGTCGCCCCGCAATTGCAAATCGCGCGCAAAGTCGTAGCGGCGATCGGCAATCAGATCACCGGACGACAGGAACAGCGGCGCGGGCATGCAGGCAGCCTCGAAAAAAGCGGTCCTGTATAGCGTGGCGGCAGGCGGGCGACATCAGAAATCGAACGGCGCGGCGGGCTTTTCGTGCCCGATCCTTGGGCCGCTATGCCAAGGGCCACTCGACCTTTTGGAGCACGGCGCTTGACGGCGGCGGTTTACGGCCCCACTTGCGCCAAAGCGTGCTAATCTTATGCACCTGTCGAAGACGGAGACGGCCATGCAGAACGAGGCGAGAGAAATACCGGCGCGGAGCAGCGATCAGTTCTCGCGCTTCCTGGGTGGCTCACCGCTCGCGGTCGTCCTGAAGCTCGTTCTGATGTCGGTTCTGGTCGGCGTGGTCCTCGCCGCCATCGGCCTCGACCCATGGAATATCGTGGAGAGCCTGCGCCGCCTTGCCGACTGGATCTGGAACCTCGGCTTCGACGCCCTCAACGGCCTCTGGCGCTATTTCATCCTCGGCGCGGTGATCGTCATTCCGCTGTGGCTGTTGTCGCGGCTGTTCGGCGCCAACCGCATGCGCTAAGGGTTCACCGACCCTCTCCTTTCGGACTGCATCTTTTCGATGAACGAACTGACGCATGGCCGGGTCTTCGCCATCGCCGGCCCGGCGATGCTCGCGAACCTGACGACGCCGCTGCTCGGCGTCGTCGCGACCGGCGTGATCGGGCAGCTCGGCGAAGCGCATCTGCTCGGCGGCGTCGCCATGGCGTCCGTCGTGTTCGACTGCCTGTTCTGGCTGTTCGCGTTCCTGCGCATGAGCACCGCGGCGCTGACCGCGCAAGCGCTCGGTGCACGCGTAGCGCTGGAAGTCCGCGCCACACTCGCCCGCGGCCTGCTGATCGCTATCGTCTCGAGCGTCGTTCTCCTGATTCTGCAGAAGCCGCTCAGCACGCTCGCCTTCGATCTCATGGGCGGAAGCCGCGAGACCACTGAAGCCGCGCGGCTCTATTTTTCGGTCCGGCTGTGGTCCGCACCGTTCCTGCTCGGCAATTTCGTTCTGCTTGGCTGGCTGATCGGTCAGGCACGCACCGGCCTCGCGCTGGCGATCCAGATCGCCATCAACCTCATCAATATCGTCGCGACCGTAACGCTCGTGATTGAGCTCAACCAGGGCGTCACCGGTGCCGCCTATGCCGCAATCCTGGCCGAAGGCTGCGGCCTCATCCTCGGCCTCTGGGTTGCGCGGCGGATACTGGGCCCTCACGCACTTCGCCTGTCGCGCGCCGTGGTGCTCGACCGCGCCAAGCTCTCGCGCATGATGGCCATCAACCGCGACATCATGATCCGGACGGCGGCGGTGACCGGCGCCTTTCTTTTCTTCACGGCGCAAGGTGCACGCTCGGGCGACGTGGTGCTCGCGGCGAACGCCGTTCTGAACAATTTCGCCGTGATCGGCTCGTTCTTTCTCGACGGCCTCGCGACCGCAGCCGAGCAACTCTCCGGCTACAGCGTCGGCGCACGCGACCGCCGCAATTTCCAGCGCGCGACAAAGCTCGTGCTCGGCTGGAGCGCAATCGCCGCCGCAGCGGTGACGCTCATCCTGCTGGTCGGCGGTGGTCCGTTGATCGATCTCATGACGACAAGCGCCGATGTGCGGATCGCCGCACGCGAGTACATGTGGCTCGCGGCGCTGGCACCGGTATGTGGCGTGATGGCCTATGCATTCGACGGCATCTACATCGGCGCGACCTGGGCACGCGACATGCGCAACCTGATGCTTCTGTCGCTTGCGCTCTATTTCGCAGCGTGGGCGCTGTTGCTGCCGCTCGGTAATACCGGGCTGTGGCTGTCGCTGCTCATCTTCCTGCTGGCGCGCGGCGGCTTTCAGGCGTTGCGCTATCCGAAGCTGTTCGAGGCTTCGTTCGCCCGCCCGCTTACACCGGCCACTCTTCCGCAGTGATCATCGCGGCATCGGCGCCGACGATCTCGGAGAGCGAATCCCGCCCGGTCCGGCGCAACGTCGACAACAGGTCGGTCTTGATCGCCTCGACGAGACCCAGCCCCTTGTAGACGAGCGAGGAATAGACCTGGATCAGTGACGCGCCGGCACGGATCTTCATCAGAGCCGCGCCACCGGAATCGATGCCGCCGACGCCGATCAGCGGAAACGCGCCTTCGACGCGCACATAGGTCTCCGCCACCATGCGGGTCGAAAGCCGTTGCAACGGACGTCCCGACAGCCCGCCCTGCTCGAGCGCAAGGCCGCGCTCGCGCAAACTTGCCGGACGCGCCAGCGTGGTGTTCGACACGATCATGCCATCGATGCCGCGCACGCGCGCGATGTGCACGACATCGTCGAGTTCGCCGAGCGTGAGGTCCGGCGAGATCTTGAGAAGCAGCGGCACCGGTCCCGCCTCGGCCGGCGTGCTGTTGCGCGCCTCGACCACACGGGCGAGCAGATCGTCGAGCGCGGAGGCCTGCTGCAGATTGCGCAGGCCCGGCGTGTTCGGCGAGGAGATGTTGACGGTGAAGTAACTCGCCACCTGCGCGAAGGCTTCGATCAGCGTGACGTAATCAGCGGTGCGGTCGGCCGAGTTCTTGTTGGCTCCGAGATTGACGCCGACGATGCCGCCACGCTCGCGCCGCGCCATCAAATGGCCGAGCACCACCTCCGCGCCGTCGCTGTTGAAGCCGAAGCGGTTGATGATTCCGGAATCCTGTTCGAGACGAAACAGCCGCGGCCGCGGGTTGCCGGGTTGCGGCAGCGGCGTCACCGAGCCGATCTCGACAAAACCGAAGCCGAGCCGCAACAGCGCATCCGGCACTTCGGCATTCTTGTCGAAGCCCGCCGCGATCCCGACCGGGTTCGGAAAATCAAGTCCGAAGAAACGCGCCGCGAGTTTCGGGCTGTCCGGCTTCGCACGCGGCATCGGCACGCTGCGCAGGCCCTTGATCGCAAGCCGATGCGCCTGCTCGGGATCGAGCTTGCGCAGTAAAGGCAGCGTCAGGCTGTCGAAGAGGCGGATCACGACAAGGCCTCCGGCAAACGGTGACGGCCATCCGCATCGAGCGCGAGCGGCGTCACCACCTCAGCCAGTTTCGGATCGAAATCTCCATAGAGATGGGGAAACAGATCGCCACCGCGCGAGGGCTCCCAGCGCAGCACATCGCCAAATGCTGCCGCCGGTGCTGAAACGAGGACAAGCCCCGCCTGTCCGGCGAAGTGCTTCGCAAGCGTGCCGCCAAGCTGGGCCGCCGTGGAAAAATGGATGAAACCGTCGTGCTGGTCGTCCGGGCTGCCGCGATAGGCACCTGCCCGCTCGGCCTCCCGCCAGGCCTCGGCCGGGCAGATTTTATAGATGGTCGACAACGGGTATCCCGGGAGTGTTTGAGTTCATTGGCGTTTTTAGCGCGGGGCGAACCCTAGCCACCGCCGCGCCCGAGTTCAAGACTTGACCTGCCGCGATCCGCAATTGAGCGGCTTTGCGATCCGCAGCCAATTGCGAAAATCCATAATCAAGGTAATAATTCCTATAGCCGGGGATGGCCGGACGGTCTGACGATGATGACACACGATCAAATCTGGGCTGCACTCGACCGCCTCGCGGCGCGCGCCGGGTTATCGCCTTCAGGCCTCGCCAAACGCGCCGGGCTTGATCCCACCACCTTCAACAAATCGAAGCGCGTGACGAATGACGGGCGCGAGCGCTGGCCCTCGACGGAATCTGTCGCGAAGGCGCTGGCCGCAACCGGCGTCAGCGTCGACACTTTCGCGCACTTCATCGAAAGTTCCTCGCGCACCGTGCAGGTGCCGCTTCTCGGTTTTGCGGAAGCCGGCAGCGGCGGTTATTTCGACGATGGCGGTTTTCCGGTCGGCGAGGGTTGGAACGAGGTCGGACTACCCTCGGTCAATGACGAGCATGCCTATGCGCTGGAGATTTCCGGCGACTCCATGAAGCCGGCCTATCGCGACGGGGACGTCATCGTAGTGTCGCCCGGCGCGCCGATCCGTCGCGGCGACCGCGTCGTCGTCAAGACCAAGGATGGCGAGGTGATGGTGAAGGAATTGCGCCGACGCACCCAGAAGGTGATCGAGCTGCAATCGCTCAATCCCGCCCATCCCGATCGCACATTCCCAACCGCAGAGATCGATTGGATCGCACGCATCGTCTGGGCGAGCCAGTAACGCCTTCCAGCAAAGGACCTGATAATGGAATTTCACGGCTGCACCTGCTGCACGGACTTGCTGACCCACCGCCTCGATCGCCGCCGCTTTCTCACGACCGGCGCCGCTGCCGGACTCGCGACCATGCTGCCTTCGCTCTCATTCGCGCGCGGCAAGGTCTATGACGCGATGGTGCTCTCCTGCATCGACCCGCGCCTGCAGGAGCCAGTGCGCCGCTATACGCGCCGTCGCAATCTCACTGGCAAGGTCAGCCAGTTCGTGATCGCAGGCGCCGCGGTCGGCGTCGTCGCCGAGCCGTTCAAAGACTGGCACAAGGCGTGGTGGGACAACGTCACCACCTCGGTCGAACTGCACAACATCAAACGGGTGATCGCAATCAACCATCGCAACTGCGGCGCGGCGAAGATCGCCTATGGCGAGGCCAGCGTTGCCACCTGGAAAGCAGAAACCGCGACGCATAAGGCAGCGCTTGCCGCCTTCCGCATGCAGATGAAGGAACGCCTGCCGAAACTCGGCGTCGAGACCGGCCTGATGGCGCTCGACGGCCGGATCGAGATGTTTGCGTGAGATGATGATCGTGCCCCGAACGCGGCGCGTCCGGGATACGCACTCACGTCACCAGCGGCGCGACGATGGCGTTCAGCACCTTCACCGCGTCGTGCGGATCAAGCCGCACCTGCAGGCCGCGCTGCCCGCCATTAATGTAGACGAGGTCCTGCGCCATCGCCTGCTCTTCGATAGCGGCGCGCGGCGGGCGCATCTGCCCGAACGGGCTGATGCCGCCGACCTTGTAGCCTGACAGCCGCTCGGCATCCGCAGGCTTCATCATCTGCGCCGACTTGCCGCCGAACGCAGCGGCGAGTTTTTTCATCGAGACTTCGTGGTCGGATGGCACGATGACACAGACGGGCTTGCCATCGACCAGCGCCATCAGCGATTTCAGCACGCGCGACGGATCTTCGCCGATCGCCGCGGCCGCCTGCAGGCCGATACTGTCGGCGTTGCTGTCATACTCGTAAGTGCGCACCGAGAAGGCGACACCCGCCTGCTCCAGCATCTTCGTCGCGCGCGTCGCCTTCGACATGATACGTCAAGCGCTACGCGCCAGCGCCGCGTCGATCATCCCGACCGCATTGGCAAGGCCATAGACCGCAACGAACGAACCGAAGCGCGGGCCTTTCTCCTGCCCGAGCAGCACCTGATAGAGCATGTTAAACCAGTCGAGCGACACGCCCGGCCGGCCATCCTTGCCCGCCTTCTTGTGATCGAGGAACGGCTCGCGCCGCCCGATCTCGTAGACGACGTTCTGGATGTCTTCGGCCGATGCATCGGCAGGCAGTTGCGCCAGCGCGTCGCGCAGATCCTGCAACGCCACACGCTCGCTCTCGCTCGGCGCGCGAAACTCCTTCGAGGGCGCAACAAAATCGCGATAGTAGTTGATCGCATAACCGACCAGCGCATTGAGGCGCGGATGGGTCTGCGGCGTTACACCCGGCCGATAGCGGCCGATGAAACCCCACAGCGTCTCGGCGTTCTCCGCATTCGACGACGACACCAGCGTCAGCAAGAGCTGGAACGTCACCGGCATGTCGGAGGCCTGCGGCTTCCCCGAGTGAATGTGCCACACCGGATTGCCGAGCCGCTGCTTGGCATCCTGCCGCGCATAGCCGTCGAGGAATTGCTGATACTCATCGACGTTACGCGGGATCACATCGAAGTAGAGGCGCTTGGCTGCCTTCGGCTCACGATACATGAACAGCGCCAGCGATTCCGGCGAGGCATAGCGCAGCCACTCGTCGATAGTGAGGCCGTTGCCCTTCGACTTGGAAATCTTCTGGCCCTTGTCGTCGAGGAACAGTTCGTAGTTGAAGCCTTCCGGCGGCGTGCCGCCCAGCGCGCGGCAGATCTTGCCGGACAGCTTCACCGAGTCGATCAAATCCTTGCCCGCCATCTCGTAATCGACGCCGAGCGCGACCCAGCGCATCGCCCAGTCGGGCTTCCACTGCAGCTTGCAATGCCCGCCGGTGACCGGAACAGTGACGCGGTCCTTCGTCTCCGGATCGTCATAGGAGACGGTGCCGGCTTTCGCATCGTGGGCCACGATCGGCACCTGCAGCACCACGCCGGTGCGCGGGCAGATCGGCAGGAACGGCGAGTAGCTCGCCGCACGCTCCTCGCGCAGCGACGGCAGCATGATCGCCATCACCTCATCGATCTTCGCGAGCACCTTGAGCAGCGTTTCGTCGAAGCGTCCCGACGTGTAGTAATCGGTCGAAGATGCGAATTCATAGTCGAAACCGAAAGTATCGAGGAAGGCGCGCAGGCGCGCATTGTTGTGCGCACCGAAGCTGTCATGTGTGCCAAACGGATCGCGCACCTTAGTCAGCGGCTTGCCGAGGTCCTCTTCCAGCATCTCCTTGTTCGGCACGTTGTCCGGCACCTTGCGCAGGCCGTCCATGTCGTCGGAGAAGGCGAGAAGCCGCGTCTTGATCTTGTCTTCGGTGAGCACACGGAAGGCATGGCGCACCATCGATGTGCGCGCGACTTCGCCGAACGTGCCGATATGCGGCAGGCCCGAGGGACCGTAGCCGGTCTCGAACAACACCTCGTCCTTCGGTTTCTTTTTCAGGCGAGCCACGATCTGCCGCGCCTGCTCGAACGGCCAGGCGTTGGATTGCTCGGCGAACGCGCGCAGGTCCGCCGCCGACATATCTTCAAATCGCGTGATCGTCTCCGACATCTTCACTCCGCTCGCGCGCGGGGCTCATCCCGCGCGCTCCAACTTCTCTCTCAGAACGGGCTAACCGAAAAATACCGCAACCACAAATCGGTGTAGCGGCCTTTCTCCCAGACCCGGAACATCGCCCAGTTCAGCGCCTGGCGCAGCAGGTCGTTGCCTTTCCTGACGCCGATGCCGATGCCCTCGCCGAAATAACGGCTTTCCACGAACGGCCCACCGGCGAAGGTGCAGCATTCGCCCGAGTCGGTGCCGTTGATCCAGAAGCCGAGCGAGATCGCATCGCCGAAAATCAGATCGACCTCGCTCCGGCGCAGCGCCGTGCGCATCGCATCCTCGGAAGGAAAGCCGACCGCAAGCGCGTCGGTGAAGAACGCCTTCAGATAGGCCTCATGCGCGGAGCCGGCAATCACGCCGATCTTCTTGCCGGTGAGGTTCTCCGGCCGCACCTCGGCCATCGCCTCTCCGGCGCGGGCAACAAAACGCGCGGGCGCGCGATAGTAAGGGTCGGTGAAATCGAGCCTGGCGCGAATGTCCGGCGATGCCGCGATCGAAGCGATCACGGCATCGCCGCGATTGGTGTTGATGGCGTCGATCAGCGTCTCGAACCGCCGCATCTGGATGGTGCAGGGAACCTTGATCTCCTCGCACAGCGCGCGGGCGAAATCGACGTTGAAGCCCGCCGGATTGCCATCCGGGCCGGTGAAATCGAACGGCGGATAGTCGGTCTCGGTCATGAAGCGGATCATGGTGATGCGCGAGAGGTCCGGCCGCTCCGGCCGCCGCCGCGGATCCCAGAATCCGGGGACCGCTTGGGGCGCCGCTTCCGCCGCGGGCTTCACCGCAGGTTGTGCGCCTGCCTCTGAGGCCAATGGGACGCTCAGGAAAACCCCAAGCAAAATCGCGCAAATTCCCGCCATCGGCCGGGCCGGGCCCGGCTGCGATCTGTCATTGCTGGAAATTGCCATCTGTGATTGCATCAGGAAGCATCCGCGAGGGGGTCTTATAGACCATCCGGCAGCGGAGGCGAGTGGCGTTTGAGTGAGCAACGTTTGAGCAGGCACCATGGCTCCGATCTTTGGTCACCCGGATCACGAGACCGGGCCGACGCGGAAAGCGCGCCGCCGACGGCCGGCATGGGCCCTTCCCGGCTTTCTGGCCGATGCCTTCCGGCGCGGACGTCCCCAACCCACGACCCGTCGGCGCCGGGCGGAAACTGAAACTCCGTTTGAGCTCGACTGCCTGCAAGGCGCGCTGCTTCCCGCCATTCTCGCAAGCGCCGCGCGGCGCGCGGCCATCCTCGGCATCGGTGCCGAGCAGGTTTTGATCCGCAACGGCGTGATCAGCGAAGCCGACTACATCGCCCGCCTTGCTCACCATTGCGGGCTTCCCCTTGCGGATTTCAATCGTCTCAGGCGATCCGACTGCGCACTCAGTGACGCGCAACTGCGTTACGCCGCATGGCATCGCCTGCTGCCGATTAAAGGGAGGGACGGATTGTCGTTCGTGCAAGCGCCGCTCCGCACCGCTGCACGCAGGATCAGCGAGGCATGCGCGCGTGGCGCTCCACCGCGAGTCCACCTCACCACACAGGCTGCCTTCAATCGCCACATGATGCGTCACGAGGCGCTAGCGCGCGAGGCCGCCATGGGTCTCGCGCTGCGAAGCCCGGAGATGTCGTGCGCGCCGCAGCTCTGCACCCGGCGCGGCAAGGCGTGGCGCTATGGTCTCAAGCTCCTGGCATTCACCAGCGCCTTCATGCTTGCGCCGACGCTGCTCACGCAATTGAGCGGCGCCGTTCTTGCGATCTGGTTTCTCCTGTTCAACAGCCTGCGGCTTGCCGGCGCTTTTGCGGGCGGCGAGCGGACGCCACGATCTCCGCGCATTCCCGATGCGCAATTGCCCCTCTACACCGTGATGGTGGCGCTCTATCACGAAGGCCCCTCTGTCGCCCATCTTGTGCAGTCGCTTGCCGCGCTCGATTACCCGCGCGAGAAGCTCGACATTCTGCTGCTGCTCGAAGCCGACGACATCGAGACGCAAGCGGCACTCTCGCGCCTTCATCTTCCCGGAAACGTCCAAACCCTGATCGTGCCGCCGTTCGGCCCGCGCACCAAGCCGAAGGCGCTGAATGCAGGGCTGATGTCTGCGCGTGGAGAATTTACGGCGGTGTTCGATGCGGAAGACCGACCGGACCCCTCGCAACTGCGCGATGCGATCGATGCCTTCCGTCACCATCACACCGATGTTGCCTGCGTGCAGGCCAGCCTGTGCATCGACAACAGCGCCGATAGCTGGCTCGCCTGCATGTTCACCGCCGAATATGCCGGGCAGTTCGACGTATTTCTGCGCGGCTTCTCGCAGTTCGGCCTGCCTTTGCCGCTCGGCGGTTCATCCAACCATTTTCGGACCGACGTGCTGCGCGAGGTCGGCGGATGGGACGCCTACAACGTCACCGAGGATGCCGATCTCGGTTTCCGCCTCGCGCGCCGCGGCTATCGCGCAGTGATGTTCGATTCCACGACTTACGAGGAAGCTCCGGCCCATACGGGCGCATGGCTGCGGCAACGCTCGCGCTGGATGAAAGGCTGGATGCAGACCTGGATCGTCCACATGCGCTCGCCGCGCCGACTAATTAAGCAGAGCGGCCTCGCCGGATTCTTCACGCTCAATCTGCTCGTCGGCGGCAATGTGCTCACCGCCCTCGCCTACCCGATCCTGATCGCGGCGTGCCTTCTCGAAGCGGGGCTGGCCGCAACCGGCAGCACGGCGGTTGCAATGTTCTCCGGCCCGTTCATCGAGCTGCACTTCACCACGATTGCCGCCGGCTATCTCTCTACCGTCGTCGTCAGCCTGATGGGGCTCGCACGCCGCGGACTGCTTCGCCATGCGTGGGTACTGGTACTGACGCCGCTTTACTGGGCGTGGCTCTCGATCGCGGCGTGGCGGGCGCTGCGGCAGCTTCTCCATGATCCCTATCACTGGGAGAAGACCGAGCACGGGCTCGCGCGTCATTCACGCCTGGCCCGGCATCAGCGAAAAGAGGCTGCAAGAATGGAGACGCGGCGCGCTTGAGCGAGAAAGCCGTGCGACAACGCGCGATTACAGGTAGCGCTTGAGATCGGTCGCGGCCTGCTGCGGCGTCTGCTTCAGATTGAACGGCGCGACGAACCGCCCGTCGCGATCCAGAAGATAAACCGCCGCGGTGTGGTCCATGGTGTAGCTGCCATCCTTCAGCGGCACCTTCTTGGCATAGACCCGGTATGCGCTCAGCATCTTGGCAACCGCCTCCGGCGAGCCGGTGAGCCCCTTGAGGTTCGGATCAAAGCTCTGGAGATAATCCTTCATCACCGCCGGCGTGTCGCGCTCCGGATCGACGGAAACGAAATAGGCGTTGACCTTGGTCGCATCAGGCCCCATCGCGCGCAGCACTTCCGAGATTTCGAAGAGCGACGTCGGGCAGATGTCGGGGCAATGGGTGAAGCCGAAGAACACCAGCGACGGGCGGCCCTTCAGGCTTTTCTCGGTGACGGTTTTCCCGGCCTGATCGGTTAGCTCGAACGCCCCGCCGACAGTGGAGACCGGCGTATTGGTGCGAAAGCCGCCCATCAGAAACAGCACCGCCATCAACCCGATCGCAAGACTGACAGTGAACGCGGCAATAACGACGCCCGGTCGGGTAGAACTGGTGGCCATGGTGAAAACGCCCGGAAAACGAGAGCAAAAGGTGCTCACCACATAGTGATGAAGTGAGCCAACGGCAAGCAAATGCCGTGCAGTCCTGCTCATGCACGATCACATCACCGCGAGAGTGCCGAGAAGAGAGCCTTTATCGCTGTGGCTAGTGCGTGGCCGAAGCCCGCGCGTCCAGATAGCAGGGCTTGTACATCGACGTAAGCTGACGCCCGCGCAGGAAGATCATGCGTGGCGTGAGCCCGCCGCGCTGCGCGATCCAGCGGCGGATCGAGGTCGGATACATGGTGTAGAGCATGCGGGTCGCCTCGACATTGGTGACGGGGCGGCCGTTCGCGCCCGGGTCCCATGCCGCATGAAAGCCGAGGCTCGCGCGCGAGGTGACGCAAATCCGGTCGCGCGGAATGGCGCCGAGCACAATGGTACAGGCCGACGCGCACAACCCGTCGATCACAACCATGTCGCCGGAGGTGCGAATGCTCTGATACTTGTCGACATAAGTGCCAATGCGCCCACCGCGGTCATTGGCGATGCGGACCACGGCGTCGCTCGCCGTCAGCCCGGCCATCAGAAACACCCCCGCCAGCAAACACGTCAGTAGCCGCATTCCCGCGCCCCCGCGCCGACTGTGCCATCGGCGTGCCCGCAGCGTGTTGCGAGTCCGGAAGGTTGTCCAGAGCACGCGCGTCTCAGCGCGACAATTTCGGTGCGGTGTTGCACGACGGATGCAGAACGCGGGAACAGCGTTGCCAATGCATCACGGGTGGAACGGAAAAGAGATTGGAGCGGGCGAAGGGAATCGAACCCTCGTATGCAGCTTGGGAAGCTGCCGTTCTACCATTGAACTACGCCCGCGAAGGGGACCACCATCGCCCAACCGCGCCAATTTTGCAACGAGACGCAGCGGCGTTAACCAAACGCCTCACGTGGGCGCGCGGAAATGCTTGGAGAGCTTCAGCCCCTGCCCCTGATAGTTCGAGGCGATGCGAGTACCGTAAAGCGTATCGGGCTCGGCCAGCATTCTCTCATAGACAAGACGGCCGACGATCTGGCCATGCTCGAGAATGAAGGGCACTTCGCGCGAACGCACTTCGAGCACCGCGCGCGAGCCCTTGCCGCCCGCACCAGCATAGCCGAAGCCGGGATCGAAAAAACCCGCATAATGCACGCGGAATTCGCCCACGAGCGGATCGAACGGCACCATCTCGGCAGCGTAGTCCGGCGGCACCTGCACGGCTTCCTTCGAGGCGAGGATGTAGAACTCGCCGGGATCGAGCACGAGGCTGCCATCCGGCCGCGCCTTGATCAGCTCCCAGAAATCATCGACCGCATAGCCGCCGCGCCGGTCGATATCGACGACGCCGGTGTGACGCTTGGCACGGTAGCCGACAAAACCGCCTGAACCTTCTCCTGACAGATCGATGCTGAGCGCCACGCCACCGGCGAGATCGGCATCGTCGCAATCGACCAGCCGCTCATGCGCGTGCAGATCTTCCAACTCGTCATGATCGAGCAGCGGCTCACCGGTGCGGAAACGGATTTGCGACAGGCGCGAGCCCTGCCGCACCAGAACCGGAAACGTCTTCGGGCTGATCTCGGCATAGAGCGGGCCGTGATAGCCCGCGGCGATCATGTCGAAGCGGCGGGTGCCATCGGCGATCACTCGCGTGAACACGTCGATGCGTCCGGTCGAGCTTTTCGGATTGGCCGAAGCATGGATCGAGGGCGGCAGCGCGAGGCTCTCAAGAAGCGGCACCACATAGACGCAATTCGTCTCGAGCACCGCGCCATCGGTGATATCGATCTCGTGCAGCTTGAGCTCGTCGATGCGCTCGGCAACCGTGGTATCGGGCCCCGGCAGGAAGCTGGCGCGCACGCGATAGGCCACCTCGCCCAGCCGCAGGTCGAGGCTCGCCGGCTGAATCTGGCTTTCCACGAATGGAAATGCCGGCAAAATCAGGCCCTCTTCCTCCATCGCCGCGATCATGCGGTCGGGCAGAATGCCGTCGGCATTGGCAGGGAGAGAGAAGGCCAATTCGGTCCCCTCAGGTTGAGCTATGCGCATAACCCTACCCCGTTATCCGATGGGTTGCTTGACGGAAAGGGCCGTGCGGATTAAGGCTCCTACTTATCCCGTGGTGATTTGGGCCGGCCGGCTTGCAGCCACGTAAAATAAGTCGCTAAACAGGCCGCGGACCTTTGAGCCCCCGGCCGTTGGATTTTCGTCCAGGCCGGTTTTTTTGTGCCTCGTGAAAGGCGGGGCACTATTGGAGGTCCCATGTCCGACACGAAAGGTCATTCATCCACTTCATCCATGGCTCATTACCATCCGGAAACGCGCCTCGTTCACGCCGGTACGCTCCGCTCGGATTTCGGCGAGATGTCGGAATCGCTGTTTCTGACCCAGGGGTTCACCTACGACAGCGCCGAGGAATGCGAGGCCCGCTTCAAGGGCGAAAAGCCCGGTTTTCTTTATTCGCGTTTTTCCAACCCGACCGTTGCGATGTTCGAACGCCGCATGGCGGCGTTGGAGGGCGCGGAAGCAGGGCGCGCCACCGCGACCGGTATGGCGGCGATGACGACGGCCATGCTGGCGCCCTTACAGGCAGGCGATCATGTGGTCGCGGCAAAGGCGTTGTTCGGCTCCTGCCGCTACGTGATTGAGACGCTGCTGCCGCGCTACGGCATTACCTCGACGCTCGTTGATGGCGGCGATCTCGATGCGTGGCGCAAGGCGATGCGCCCCAACACCAAAACCTGCTTCCTTGAGAGCCCGACCAACCCGACGCTCGATGTCGTCGACATTGCCGAAGTCGCCAAGATCGCCCATCAAGCAGGCGCGCGCCTCGTCGTCGACAACGTGTTCGCAACGCCGCTTTGGCAAAGCCCGCTCGAACTCGGCGCCGACGTCGTCGTCTATTCGGCGACCAAGCACATCGACGGACAGGGCCGCTGTCTCGGCGGCGTCATCCTGTCGACCGAGCAGTTCATCACGGAGCACATCCATACGTTCTTCCGGCAGACAGGTCCGTCGATCTCGCCATTCAATGCGTGGGTTCTTCTGAAGGGGCTCGAGACGCTCGGCATCCGCGTCAAGGCGCAGACCGAGAGCGCAGCGAAGATCGCCGACGTCCTCGCCTCACATCCGAAGGTAACGCGGCTCATCTATCCGGGGCGCGCCGATCATCCGCAAGCCGACATCGTGAAGAAACAAATGCGTGCCGGCTCGACCATGATCGGCTTCGAAGTGAAGGGCGGCAAGGAAGGCGCGTTCCGCGCACTCAACGGCTTCCGCCTCGCGCGCATCTCCAACAATCTCGGCGACGCCAAGACCATCGTCACCCACCCGGCCACCACAACGCACCAGCGCCTGACGCCGGAAGCGCGCGCCGAACTCGGCATCGGCGACGGCTTCATCCGTTTCTCGATCGGGCTCGAGCATGTCGACGACCTGATCGAGGACGTGAAGGGCGCGCTGGAGAAAGTGTAAGCCGCACGGCTTGCTCGCGACAAAAAGGCCCGCCGCTTCGGCGGGCTTTTTTGTGCGTTACATCGGCCGCAAGCCGATGACGCTGGACGGCGCTTCGACACCGGCCTTGGCATCGCTGACGGATTTGATGATGGTGTCGCCAAGCAACTGAGCGAAACAGGCATAGCCCCAATCGTTCATGTGCAATCCATCGGCAATCGAGAAGCTCTCGAACGGCAGTTTCTCGTCCTCATGCCATTGCCGCATCACCTCAAAGCGCGGGAACACCGAGGCGTGCCGCAGCCGCGCGACATCGTGGATCAGCTTCACCATCTTGCCCGCGCCTTCTTTCTTCGCGGTCACCGCAGGCACGTATTGCGGATCGATCAGCACCACATCGGCGCCGGCCGCCTGCATGCGCGCGACGCCCGCTTCGACAAGCGCGCCGGTGGTGGAGGAATCCTCGCCGCGCACCACGAGATTGGTGCCGAGCTGCCAGATCACGAGATCAGGACTGGAATCAAGCACGCTCGATTGCAGCCGCGCGATCATCTGCGGCACTTCCTGGCCACCCATGCCGCGGTTGATGACGCTGATGCGCGCCCACGGATATTTCCGCCGCAACTGCTCGGCGAGGCGGCTTGGATAGGTGTAAGCCGCCGACGTCGTGCCATAGCCCGCGGTCGACGACGAGCCGAGCGCCACGATCGTCACCGGCTCGCCTGCGTTGAGCTTATGCGCGACGCGCGGCAGCGAGGCGGACAGCGTCCCCTTCGGCGGCAGGCATGGAATGCGCGTGAGGACGTCACCGGCGCGACTTGCGACGCTCCTCGCCGCATTGAGTGCCTTGCCGGCAAGGCCCGGCCTTGCCGGCGCATCGGCCGGTTGCGTGGCGGGTGGCTGCTCCTGATGATCGGACGGCGTCTCCCCCGCGGCAAAACACGGTGTGCCTGCGAGCACACCGCACACCATCACCGCAACAAGCCTCTTCAAACGATGACGCCGCATCAGCGGACTCCGAGATCCGCCGGGTTGATATGCGAGGCTTCGATCACGAGCTTCGCCAGCGCGCGCCCGATGCAATCATGCACCCGCGCGGCGACACCGATAGTGCGCGCCTGCGCGAACAGGTCGAAATCACCCGCCTCGCTCCACGCGCGCATGATCGAGAAACGATCGAACAGCGGCACGGAACGCTCCTGCGTCACCACCCGCATGGTGTCGAGATAGGGCGACGCCGCGAGCACCGTTTCCATCCGCGGGCTGTATTGCAGGTTCATCAGGATCACATCCGCGCCGGCCTTCTGCAGAGTGGCGATGCCGTCATCGAGCGCGGTGCGGAAATCGTCGGGGTCGATCGCGCGCATCGCATCGACGGTGCCGGTCTGCCACACGACCAATGTCGGATGCTGCTCCCCGGCGATCTTTTCCAGCTTCCCCGCGACGTCGGCGGCGGTCTCCTTGGGGTGCAGATCGGTCGTCACGCTGATCTCGATACCGGGCAGCCTGTTGCGAAGCGCCACCTCGAAACGCGCCGGATAGGAGCGCGCGGTGCCGTCCGGCCCGCTCAGGGCGGAGGAGCGACTGCCGACCACAAGCACCCGCATCGGCGCCCTCGCCTTGAACACCTCCGCGATCTTGGGCAGCGGATTCTCGGTGGCGAGGAGATAAGCAGGCACCGTGCAGGAATGCTCCGCCTCGGCGCGCGCCGGCGACGCCGCCAACACCACCAGAACTGCAGCGGCTGCGACGCCCGCAACTCGCTTCATGGGCTGCTCCCGATCATATCGGCGCTGGCCGCCGCGATCGGCCGTTTACCGCCCTTACTTGCCTCCACCTTGTACCATGAAAGCAGCCAGGCGGTGCACGACATGATGACGATGCCGGTCATACTAATGACGAAATGAAGCCCCGCCCCGCCCGCGGTTTCCACCAGAAGGAAATGGCCGGCAAAGGCGAGAAACACGCCGAGGCAGAAAATCTCCAGCGAATGCTGGCCGCACAGGATGAGGGGCCGCAACCAGGGCGACTTCAGCCCCGGCCAGTCTTTTCGCAGGAAGCGGACCGTGACCATCGCAAGCGCCAGGAAATGCGCGAACCGCAACACGTCGAGGTCGGTCTTGTTGATCGGGTACATCCAGCTTTCCAGCCAGCGCGGCAGATAGCCATGGAGCTGGGGGACGTGCCAGGTTAGCGTCACATAAAAGGCAAAGACGAGATAAGCGATCGAGAGGCCGAGCGTGATCCGCGAGGCGAGAATCCGCGCCATCCGCTTCGCGCCGCCGAGCGCGCACCACGCGCCGAATACAAACAGAAGTTGCCATGCGAACGGATTGAACACCCAAACACCGTTCGGGTAAGCGGGCAGCGCGAGATCGAGCTCCCACGTCAGCGCGTAAATCGCGAGCGACAGCACGAGCGTAAGATCGGGCTTGCGCCGCATCAGCCAGATCGTCGCAGGCAGAAACAGCATCAGCACGATGTAGAGCGGCAACACGTCCATGTTGACCGGCTTGAACTTCAGGAGCATCGCCTGAACGATCGTGATGTCCGGATGCTTGAGGAAATCGAGAATGCCCATTTCCTCGGAATAGAGCGGGTTCTCGAAGCTCGTCGCGATATAGGAAATCTCGGCGAGGTAGATCATGAACAGAAAGATGTGGGCGACATAGATCTGCCAGATCCGCTTGAAGATGCGCGCCCCCGCAACAATAAAGCCGCGCTCCTCCATCGCCCGGCTGTAGACGAAGGCCGCCGTGTAGCCCGAGATGAAAATGAAAATTTCGGTGGCGTCGGAAAAACCGTAATTGCGGATCGTGAACCAGGTGAGGATGTTCGGCGGCAGGTGGTCGACAAAGATGAGCCACAGCGCAAGACCGCGGAACAGATCGAGCCGCAATTCGCGCTCGCCGGCCACCACCGGTAAAGGGGGAGCCTTGACGTCAGGCTGAGCGGTTTTTGAGTCCGGTTCTGGCGCGATCACGGTGGTCATCGGTTCGGATGGCTCGCGAATAGCCGGCAAGTGTCGCGCAACTCCACAGCCTCTGCAAAACGACGGTCACGGAACCGTCTCGCCGACGCGACGCTCATGGATGCATACCTTAATCTGAACCCCGCTTGAACGAGAACCTCATCAATAAGACGAGCATGAGACGGCAAGACGCATTTTGCCATTGCCGCGGCTTCGGCCTATCATGCGCACCGAACCATTTGATTGAAGCAATGTATCGCGCCGTTACCCGCCAGATCGAAGTTCTCGTCGAGCCCGAGTTCCTGCCCGAGCGCTCATCACCCGAGAAGCAGCAGTTTTTCTGGGCCTATAGCATCACCATCGTGAATGGCGGCCCGGATTCCGTCCAGCTCAAGACCCGTCACTGGGTCATTACCGATGGCTTCGGCCAGCAGCAAGAAGTGCGTGGCGAGGGCGTCGTCGGCGAGCAGCCGGTCATCGGACCGGGCGAGCGCTACGAATATACGAGCGGCGTGCCGCTTACGACATCCTCCGGCTTTATGACGGGCAGCTATCAGATGGTGACGGAGGACGGCGAAGCATTCGACCTCGCCATCCCGCTGTTCTCGCTCGACAGCCCCGACATCCGCCGCACGCTGAACTAGGGCGTTCTCCGCCTCTAGCAACTACGCACATTCATCATGCGCGAATGCGCCGCGCCTATCCTTCGACGCCAGCTTCCTGCGGCGTGAATTCGTAGGTCGAGCTGCAGAACTCGCACGTCACCACGACCTTGCCGTTCTCCACCATGTCGGCCCGATCCTCGGGATCGAAACTGGCGAGCATGCCCGCCACCGCATCGCGCGAGCAGGTGCAGCCCGCATGCAGATGCTGCGTCGGGAAAACCCGTACGCCACGCTCGTGGAACAGGCGGAATAGAAGCCGCTCGCCGGACAGGTCCGGATCGATCAGTTCAATATCCTCGACGGTCGCGAACAGCGACTGGCTTTCGACCCAGGCATCATCCTCGTCGATCGCATGAGCGACGCTCCCCTCCGGCGCGTCGCCGGGATCGAGATCGACCTGTCGCGCCCGCTCCGGCGCTTTCGGCAGGAACTGGATCAGCGCACCGCCGCCGCGCCAGCGATGCGTCGGGCCGTCGCCGCCACCGCGCAGCTCTTCGCCGACAGCCAAGCGCACGCGCGTCGGAATCTGCTCCGAGCGCAAAAAATATTCATGCGCGGCGTCTTCGAGCGAGCCGCCCGCAAGCGCAACGAGGCCCTGATAGCGGCTCATCTCCGGCCCCTGATCGATGGTCATCGCAAGGTGGCCATGGCCGAGCAACTCGCCTGCGCTGAGGCCGTCCGCGAGGCGCGTCTTGTCGAAGCGTGCATAGGCGCGCAGCCGATCCGGCGCGATGAAATCGACGACGATCATCGACACCGGCCCGTCGGTCTGGGTCTGCAGGATGAAGCGGCCATGGAATTTCAGTGACGAGCCGAGCAGCGTCGTCAGTACGATCGCCTCGCCAAGCAGCTTGCTGACCGGCGCGGGATAATCGTGACGCATCAGAATATCGTCGAGCGCAGCCCCCATCCTGACCAGCCGGCCACGGATATCGAGCGCGCTGACTTCAAACGGAAGCACCGCATCGTCGACCGGAACAGCCGACGGTGCGCGAATAGCATCTTGATCCGCCATAAGGCGTCCTTTTCTCGTGTCCTGAATCCGAAGTTCGCTTGAAGGACTCGCTGAGACAATGAAGCGAACCTCTCGAACCACCACTCTTCTTATTTTGACGCGTTTTCTTGACGCGAACCGGTTCCCGCTTCGCTGAAAACGCTCTGAAAGCAAGACCGCAATTTAGGAAGCACGGGCCGCGATTCAAGCGCGGCCCAGATGTGGTCAAAGCGTGGCCGTCGTTCAGCCGACCGCGCCGAGGCACCAGGCGAGAATGCCCTTGTGCGCGTGGAGACGGTTTTCCGCCTCATCGAACACCACAGACTGCGGCCCGTCGATCACGTCGTCCGTGACCTCCTCACCGCGATGCGCCGGCAGGCAATGCATGAAAATCGCATCGGGCTTGGCAAGCGACATCAGCTTCTCATTCACCTGATAAGGCTTGAGCAGATTGTGGCGCTGCTCGGCATCCTTGTCGCCCATCGACATCCAGGTGTCGGTGATGACGCAATCGGCATTGCGCACTGCCTCGACGGGATCGGTGCCAAGCACAATCGATGCTTGCGTCGCCTTGATCCAGTCCTTCAGCGCCTTCTTTGGCGCAAGCTCCGGCGGCGTCGCAACGCGCAGGGTGAACGCGAAGCGCTCCGCAGCGTGCATCCACGAGGCGAGCACATTGTTGTCGTCGCCGGTCCACGCAATGGTGCGGCCTTTGATCGGCCCGCGATGCTCCTCGAAGGTCATGACATCCGCCATCACCTGCGTCGGATGCGAGCGGCGGGTGAGGCCGTTGATCACCGGCACGGTCGCGTGCTCCACCATCTCGGTCAGCGCATCATGGCTCAGGATGCGGATCATGATGATATCGACGAAGCGCGACAGCACACGCGCGGTATCGGCAAATGTCTCGCCACGGCCGAGCTGCATCTCCTGCCCGGTCAGCATGATCGCCTCGCCGCCGAGCTGGCGCATGCCGACCTCGAACGACACGCGGGTGCGCGTCGAGGGCCGTTCGAAGATCATCGCCAGCGTCTTGTCCTTGAGCGGACGATCGGGATGACCCGCCTTGAGGTTCTTCTTCATCGCAAGCGAGGCATCGAGGATCGCGCGAAGGTCCTCGGTCGGCAGTTCGGACAGGTCGAGAAAGTGCCGCAGCTTGGTGTTGGTCCCATTCCTCATGATGCAGCCTTCTCCTTGCGGGGCGCGTCCGGCAAATCCTGCGCAAGACGCGCGCACGCCTTCTCGATCCGCCCGACCGCATCCTCGATTTCGGATTCGGTGACGATCAAAGGTGGCAACAGCCGCACGACGTTCTCGCCGGCACCGACAGTCAGAAGTTTTTCATCGCGCAGCGCTGCTATCAGATCCGGCGCAGGCAGCGCCGCCTGCAATCCGATCAACAGGCCTTCGCCACGCACTTCGCGCAGCACGCCGGGATAGCGGTCGATGATCGAGGCGAGCTTCTGCTTCAGGACAAGCGAAGCGCGCTTCACATGGTCGAAAAAGCCCGGTGCCAGCATCACATCGAGCACCGCACTCGCAGCCGCGATCGCCAGCGGATTTCCGCCGAAGGTGGAGCCATGGCTGCCGGCCGTCATGCCCGAGGCTGCTTCGCGTGTCGTGAGGCAAGCGCCGATCGGAAAGCCGCCGCCGAGCGCCTTGGCCAGCGCCATCACGTCGGGCTCAACGCCAAGCCGCTTGTAGGCGAACAGTTCGCCGGTGCGTCCCATGCCGGTCTGCACTTCGTCGAATACAAGGAGCAGGCCCTTGTCGTCGCAAAGCTCGCGCAGCGCCCTGAAGAAGCTATGCGACGGCTCGCGCACGCCACCCTCGCCCTGCACCGGCTCGATCAGAATGCCCGCCGTCTCAGGCCCGATAGCCTTCTTGACCGCTTCGATGTCGCCGAGCGGCACCTGATCGAAGCCTTCGACCTTGGGGCCGAAGCCGTCGAGATATTTTTCCTGGCCACCGGCAGCCAGCGTCGCGAGCGTACGGCCGTGAAAGGCGCCCTCGAAAGTGATAATGCGGTAGCGCTCCGGATGGCCCTTGCGCGCATGATAGCGGCGCGTGACCTTGATCGCGCATTCGAGCGCCTCGGCGCCGGAATTTGCGAAGAATACTTCGTCCGCAAAACTGTTCTCGCAAAGCCGCGCGGCGACCTTCTCGCCATCTGGGCTGCGGAACAGGTTCGACATGTGCCACAGTTTTGCGGCCTGCGCCTGCACCGCCGCAACGAGATGCGGGTGAGCGTGGCCGAGCGCGTTGACGGCGACGCCGCTCGTGAAATCGAGATATCGTTCTCCGTCGGTCGCTATCAGCCACGCGCCCTCGCCGCGTTCAAAAGCGAGATCGACCCGGGCAAAGACCGGCATGAGATGAGACGTCGTGTTGGTGGTCATGGCAACCTGACAGGACGGACGTCACACTTACCGGGAGCAGGAGATTCTCCCGGTCAGGAACGGTCCGAAAAAGAAACATGCCGCCTCGACGGGCGGCACCCGTTGATTATCCTCTCCGCACGTCTTGGCTGTCAACACGGCAGAAGCGCCCGCGCGCGCCTTCCGGCCATCCGCTCTTAAGCCGCACATCGCCGCAATTTGATGTGCATCATCGCGCCCGGAACATGTGGACTGCGGGGCGGGACTCTTGCGCGTGAGTCACGCCATATTGTAGCGTTCTTTTCACTGGCTACGACATCTCGTGCGGCGTCCCAACTTCTGTTTTCCCGAAGCTGCCAAGCGCCCGGTTCTTCCAACCGGCGAGAGCTAAGGGATTCTGACAACAGAGGTTTTCGGAACCATCGCGCGGAGTGCCGGATTCAAACCCCGGCCACGACAGAGAAGGATCAGAGCGATGACGGTGATGAATTGGACCGACGATCGCGTCGAACAGCTCAAGAAATTGTGGGAGTCCGGCCTTTCCGCAAGCCAGATTGCCGCCGAACTTGGCAACATCACCCGCAATGCCGTCATCGGCAAGGTCCACCGGCTCGGCTTGTCGGGCCGCGCCAAGAGCCCCTCCTCGTCGGCACCCCGCCAGCGCAAGGTGCGCCCGGCGCAGCACATGATGCGGATCAGCCGGCCGATGGCGCGCGGCAACACCGCGCTCGCCCATTCCTATGAGGTCGAGGCCGAGCCCGATCCGATTGCCTTCGACAACGTGGTGCCGATGAACCAGCGCCGCACGCTGCTCGAACTTACCGAGGATACCTGCCACTGGCCGGTCGGCGATCCCGGCAGCACCGAGTTCTTCTTCTGCGGCGGCAAAACGCTCGGCGGCCCCTATTGCGCGCATCACTCGCGCATTGCCTATCAGCCCGCAGGCGACCGCCGGCGCTCCCAGCCGAAGACGGGACGCTAGAAGCGCGCGCCTTCACAGATTGCGATCACAAGACAAATGCCCGGCTAGATGCCGGGCATTGTTTTTTGGTGAAGGGTTGTCGGCAGAACGCTTGTCACGCGAGACGATGCTCGATTGCGTCGCTTCGCGCGCGCCTTACAAGCTCACTCCGTCGCCTTGGCGAAGCGGTCGTCGAGCGCATAGCCCGCACCGCGCACGGTGCGGATGGGATCCTGCTCCTCACCGGGATTAAGCAGCTTGCGCAGCCGGCCGATATGCACGTCGACGGTCCGCTCGTCGATATAGATGTCGCGGCCCCAGACGCCATCAAGCAACTGCTCGCGGCTGAACACGCGCCCCGGATGCTGCAGGAAGAACTCAAGAAGCCGGTATTCAGTCGGCCCAAGATCGATCGGACGGCCGGAGCGCGCCACACGGCGCTTCTCGCGATCGAGTTCGATGTCGCCATAGATCAGCACGCTTGCGACCCGCTCGGGGCTCGCACGTCGCAACAGGCCCTTCACCCGCGCCAGCAACTCCGGCACCGAGAACGGCTTGACGATGTAATCGTCAGCGCCGGTCGCAAGCCCGCGGACGCGCTCGCTCTCTTCGCCGCGCGCGGTCAGCATGATGATCGGCAGTTGCTTGGTCTCTGGCCGCGCCCGCAGCCTGCGGCAGAGCTCGATGCCGGACAGGCCCGGCAGCATCCAGTCCAGAACGACAAGATCGGGCACGCGCTCCTTCAGCCTCGTGTCGGCCTCGTCGCCGCGCGCCACAGTTTCGACGTCGTAACCTTCCGCATCGAGATTGTAGCGAAGCAGCGTCGCTAACGCCTCCTCGTCTTCGACGACCAGAATTCGTGCGCTCATAGACAGTCTTAGCCTTCCTTATCCGACCGAAGATGTGCTCGAGAAACTCGTCATGTCACCCTTCGGGCGCGCGCCGCCGATCGGCTGCCCTTCGACGACATAGAACACCGTTTCGGCAATATTGGTTGCATGGTCGCCGATCCGCTCGATGTTCTTCGCGCAGAACATCAGGTGGATACAGAAGCCGATATTGCGCGGATCTTCCATCATGTAGGTCAGGAGTTCGCGGAACAGCGAGGTACAGATCGCATCGACCTCTTCGTCGCCCTTCCAGACCGCCATCGCAGCCGGCACGTCGCGCGCGGCATAGGCATCGAGCACCGCCTTGACCTGCGACTGCACGAGATCGGTCATGTGCTCGAGGCCGCGAATCAGCTTCAGCGGATGAAAGTCGCTGTCGAGCGCGGCAACGCGCTTGGCGATATTCTTGGACAGATCACCCATCCGCTCGAGGTCGGTCGCAACCCGAAGCGCGCCGACGATCTCGCGCAGATCGACCGCCATCGGCTGGCGGCGCGCAATGGTGAGCACGCCACGCTCTTCGATCATGTGCTGCAGCTTGTCGAGTTCGACGTCGGCGTTGACGACGCGGAGGCTCAGATTGATGTCGCGGCGGGTAAGCGAGACAACCGAATCCACAATCTGCCGCTCGACCAGGCCGCCCATTTCGGCAACGAGGCGCGCGAGCTCCTGCAGGTCTTCGTCGAACGCTTTCGCGGTGTGTTCAAAAGCCATCTTAGTTCTCCGAAACCAAAGCCGTTAGCCGAAGCGTCCGGTGATGTAATCCTGGGTGCGGCGGTCGGCCGGCGAGGTGAAGATTCGGCTGGTCTCGTCGAATTCGACGAGTTCGCCGAGATACATGAACGCCGTGTAGTCCGAGCAGCGGGCCGCCTGCTGCATGTTATGAGTGACGATCGCGATGGTGTAGTCCTTCTTCAGTTCCGCGATCAGTTCCTCGATCTTCGCCGTCGAGATCGGGTCAAGCGCCGAACACGGCTCGTCGAACAGGATCACCTCGGGCCGCACCGCAACGGTACGCGCAATGCACAACCGCTGCTGCTGGCCGCCGGAGAGGCTGAGACCACTCGCGCCGAGTTTATCCTTCACCTCGTTCCACAGTGCGCCGCTGCGCAACGCCTGCTCGACGCGGCCGTCCATCTCCGACTTGGAGATCTTCTCATAGAGGCGAACGCCGAAAGCGATGTTCTCGTAGATCGTCATCGGAAACGGCGTCGGCTTCTGGAACACCATGCCGATCCGCGCCCGCAGCAGATTGAGGTCGAGCCGCGGATCGAGAATGTCGGTACCGTCGAGCGTGACGCTGCCTTCCGCGCGCTGGCCCGGATAGAGATCGTACATCCGGTTGAAGATGCGAAGCAGCGTCGACTTGCCGCAACCCGAAGGGCCGATGAAGGCCGTCACACGGTTGGTGGCGATCGACAGGTTGATGTTCTTCAGTGCGTGGTGCTGGCCGTAATAGAAATTCAGATTCCGAACGGCGACCTTGGCCGGCACGTCGAGATCGATCACGGGCGGCGGGACAGCCGGACGGGAACCGGCGGCAGCGAGCGAAGATACGTCGGTCATTTTACGGTCCTCTCAGCGCCGATCAGTCGCGCCCCGATATTCAGCGCCAGCACGGCAAACGTGATCAGCAGTGCGCCGCTCCACGCCAATTCTTTCCAATAGGCGTAGGGGCTCTGCACGAAGTTGTTGATGGTGACGGGAAGGTTCGCGACGGTGTGGGTCAGGTCCACACTGAAGAACTGATTGCTCAGCGCGGTGAACAGAAGCGGTGCGGTCTCACCGGCAACGCGCGCGGTCGCCAGCAGAATGCCGGTGATCAAGCCCGCGCGCGCGGCACGATAGGCAATGCGCTTGATCACGAGCGAGCGCGGCAGGCCCAATGCAGATGCCGCCTCGCGCAGCGAATTCGGCACCAGCAGCAGCATGTCCTCGGTGGTGCGCACGACGACCGGGATCACAATCACCGCGAGCGCAAGCGACCCCGCGAGCGCCGAGAACCCGCCCATCGGGACCACGACCGCGCCATAGATGAACAGGCCGATGATGATCGAGGGCGCGCTGAGCAGAATATCGTTGATGAATCGGATCACCGGCGTGAGACGATCATGCTTGCCGTACTCGGCAAGATAGGTGCCCGCGAACATGCCGATCGGCGCGCCGACACCGACGCCGATCACGGTCATCATGATGGAGCCGACGATGGCGTTCAAAAGGCCGCCTTCGGAAGCGCCGGGCGGCGGCGTGTTCTGGGTGAAGAGCTGCCAACTCATCCCGGCAAGGCCATTATAAATGAGCGTGAACAGGATCATCGCGAGCCAGGAAACACCGAACGCGGCAGCCCCGAAGCACAGCACGCGGATGACAAAATCACGGCGGCGGCGGGAGGCATAAATCGGATTAACGGTCTGATTATTATCAGTCTGTTTCATGGCTCAGCTCCCCGCCTTCTTCTGCAGACGCAGCAGCATCAGCCGCGCGGCGGCGAGCACAAAGAACGTCAGCACGAACAACAGCAGGCCGAGCAGCATCAGGCTCGATTGATGCAGACCGTCGCTCTCGGCGAATTCGCTTGCGATCGCCGCGGAGATCGTAGTGCCGGGCGCGAAGATCGACGGCGAGATGCGGAACGAGTTGCCGATGATGAAGGTCACCGCCATCGTCTCGCCGAGTGCACGGCCGAGCGCCAGCATGACGCCGCCGATGACGCCGACGCGCGTATAGGGCAGCACGACATGGCGCACGACCTCCCAGGTGGTGCAGCCGACGCCGTAAGCGGCCTCCTTCAACACCGGCGGCACGGTCGCGAACACATCGCGCGAGATCGCGGTGATGAAGGGCAGCACCATGATCGCAAGGATCAACGAGGCGTTGAACAGGCTCAGGTAAGACGGCGGGCCGCCGAAAATGGAGCCAAGGATCGGCACGCCCTCAAACAGATTGATGAAGAACGGCTGGATCGTGTTCGCGAGGAACGGTCCAAGGATGAAGAAGCCCCACATGCCGTAGATGATCGAGGGGATGCCGGCGAGCAGTTCAACCGCCATGCCGATCGGCCGGCGCGCCCACATCGGACACAACTCGGTGAGGAAAATCGCAATGCCGATACCGACCGGGATCGCGATGATCATGGCGATGACCGAAGTCAGGATCGTGCCGTAGACCGGGCTCAGCGCGCCGAGGACCGGCGGATCGGCGGATGGTGCCCAGCGCTGCGTTGTCAGAAACGCGCCGCCGAACTCCACGATCGCGGGCCACGAACCGACAATGAGCGAAATGATGATGCCGCCGAGCAGCAGCAGAACCAGGAGCGCGCAGATGCGCGTGGTCCAATAGAACGTCCGGTCGCCAAGCTTGAAAGCATTCAGCGCACGGGTGCGGTCATAGGGGCCTGCCGACTCCATCGCACTAGCATGTACGGCCATGTCCACCACGCCAATCCCCTATTTCCTGCAACGCCTGATTGTCCGGAAGCCTTGCGGAAAACACCCTTCCGCAGCGGGTATCGGAGAAGGAAGGAGCGCCCTGGCGCTCCTTCCGAATTCCCCGATCAGCTCTTGATCTCGGAGGTCCAGGTCTTCTCGATCTGCTTCACGACCGAGTCCGGCATCGGGATGTAGTCGAGCTCCTCGGCCATCTTGCCGCCCTTCTCGAACGCCCACTTGAAGAACTTGATGGCTTCGGCGGACGCCGCCTTATCGGCCGGCTCCTTGTACATCAGGATGAAGGTCGCCGCAGTGATCGGCCAGGAGGTCTCACCCGGCTGGTCGGTCAGGATCACGTAGTAGCCCGGTGCATGCGCCCAGTCGGCGTTGGCGGCCGCAGCCTGGAACGACGCAATGGTCGGCTGCACGGTCTTGCCGGCCTTGTTGATCAGCGCCACGTGGGTCAGCTTGTTCTGCTTGGCATAAGCATACTCGACATAACCGATCGAGTTCTTGGTCTGACCGACATTACCGGCAACACCTTCGTTGCCCTTGGCGCCGACACCCACCGGCCACTCGACGGCAGTGCCCGAACCGACCTTGGACTTCCATTCGGCATTGGCCTTGGACAGATAGTCGGTGAAGTTGAACGAGGTGCCCGAACCGTCGGAGCGACGCACCACCGCGATCGCATCGGAGGGAAGCTTCAGGTTCGGATTGAGCTTGGCAATCGCCGGGTCGTTCCACTTGGTGACCTTGCCGAGATAGATGTCACCAAGCACTTCGCCCGAAAGAACGAGTTCACCCGACTTCACGCCCTCGACGTTCACGACGGGAACGATCGCGCCCATCACCATCGGCCACTGCAGGAGGCCGTCCTTATCGAGTCTATCGGCCTTGAGCGGCGCGTCGGTCGCGCCGAAGGTCACGGTCTTGGCGAGGATCTGCTTGATGCCGGCGCCCGAGCCGATCGATTGATAGTTCAGGCCGTTGCCCGTCTCTTTCTTGTAGGCATCGGCCCATTTCGAATAGACCGGGAACGGGAAGGTCGCGCCCGCACCGGTGATGTCAGCCGCCATCGCCGGGAGCGAAAAGGCGGACGCCGAGGCGGCAACGAAGCCGGCAGCGACGATGGTTTTGAAGAAATTCACTGGCTCTCTCCATGTGGTCAGCGAGGACCAATTCGGCCCGCGGCGGTCGCTTTAGAGGCGCCCCATGGAGCTTTTATAAAGGTTGGATGACAGCGCTGTGACAGCGGCAAGCACTTGAAATCATGTCGATTTAAGTGTCGGTCCGCGACTTGAACGGTGGAAAACAAACGGTGAAAGTCGCCCCTTTTCCGAAAACGCTTTCGATCAACAGTCGCCCGCCGTGGCGGCTCACGATATGCTTGGCGAGCGACAGGCCAAGACCGGTGCCGCCCTGGGCGCGGCTGTCACCGACATCGGTACGATAGAATCGCTCGGTGAGACGCGGCAGATGCTCCGGCGCGATGCCCGGACCGTAATCGCGAACCGCGACGCGAACCTCCGGCGTCCCCTCGTCCGGCGATACTTGTGTGAGTGATACCGTGACCCGGCCGCCCGAGGCACCATATTTCAAGCCGTTCTCGATCAGGTTCTCGAACACCCGCAGCAGTTCTTCGGTATCGCCGGAAATGAAGACCGGCCCCTCCGGCAACTGCGTTTCGATCACGACGCCGCGCTCGCCCGCCAGCACTTCGAGCCCGTCGACCACCTGCCGCAGGATGGCGACGAGATCGACCCGTGCCTCGGGGCGCACATGGGCACTGAGTTCGACGCGGGAGAGCGACAAGAGGTCATCGATCAGCCGCGCCATGCGGGTGGCCTGAGCGTGCATGATCCCGAGAAACCGCTCCCGCGCCTTGGGGTCATCGCGCGCGGGGCCCTGCAGGGTATCGATGAAGCCGGACAGAGCGGCGAGCGGCGTCCGCAATTCGTGGCTTGCGTTGGCCACAAAGTCGGCGCGCATTTCCTCAGCCCGGCGCAGCGGCGTCTGATCGCGGAATGTCATCAGAAAACAGTTGTCGATCCCGCCGAATTCCGTCGGCACCTGCAGCGGCGTCACCGCAAGCTCCATCCAGCGCTCGACCGGCACGCGCTCGACATAGGTCGCCCGCTGCGGCTCCCGCGTCGCGATCGCATCGCGCAGTGCCGCGATGATTTCCGGCGAGCGGAGCGCGAACAGCGCCAACTCCCGATGGCGCAACGCCGGCGCAATCTGCGCGGCCTGCGCATTCAGATGGAGGACGCGCCCGACCCGATCGAGCAGCACCGTCGGCTCCGGCATCGCCGCAATAACGGCACGCACCGCCATTCCCTCGGTGATCTGCTCGCCGCCGCCTGCCCCACGCGCAGGCATGTTGGCCTGCATCTGAAGCGGCACCATGGCGACGCCCGCGATGCAGAAGAAGACGAGGACGGCGCTCGAGAGTTTCAGGTCATGCATCAGCACCAGCGTCGCGAGCGAGATGCCGGCCACCAGGATCACGAGGCTGGAGCGCCGGAGCTGCTGCAGCCAGTACGGCTTGGAGAACGGAGGAGGAGATGCATCGACCGTCATGAAGGGCCTGGTGCCGAGATATCGTCATGCCTGTGCGGGCCCGACGGTCTCCGCCGCGCCAGAGCGCCCAGAATGACTTCCCGAAGCAACAATAGCATGACCGAAATCATAAACGGTGTGATGTAATAAAGCACCCGGAACAGCAGCATCCCCGCCAGCAGTTCTTCCTTGTTGAACTGGCTGTCGAAGTGCGTGAGGCCGTAGAGCATGGCCGCGTCGAACACGCCGAGCCCGCCCGGCGAGTGGCTCGCAAAGCCGAGCAGCGTCGCGGTGACAAAAATCACCGCCACGACGACGAAGCCGACATGGGGCTCATTCGGCATCAGCATATACATCGCAAGCGCGCAGAAGCTGAGGTCGATGATGCCGATCATGATCTGCACGAGGGTCAGCGGGCCCCCGGGCAGCACCACGGTCCAGCTTCCGCGCCCGACATGGCGCGGGCGAGACGACACCCAGGCGACATAGCCGACGAGGCCCGCGAGCAGGACAATGGCGAGGACACGGTTCAGCCAGATCGGAAGCTGGTCGATCGATGAGGCCGCTTCGGGGTGATAGACGATGCCAATGCCGAGCACCGCCACATTGCCGAGCCAGAAGGTGAGCCCGGCGAGGAAGCAGACCTTGGCCACATCGATGGCGGTCATGTCCCACGACGAATAAATCCGGTAGCGCACCGCGCCGCCGGTGAAGACGCTGGCGCCGACATTGTGGCCGATCGAGTAGCTGGTGAAGCCCGCGAATGCCGCGACCCGATAGGGAATCTCGGTTTTGCCGATCGCCCTTAGTGCAAAGAAATCGTAGAAGGTGAGCGTGAAATATCCCGCCGCAACGCACAATCCGGCGAGTAGCACCGTTTTCACCTCGGTCCCGCGCAACGCCTTGAGCAGCTCATCGAGATCGATGTCGCTCAGCATCTGATAGAGAATGTAGAGGGCAAAGCAGATGACCGTGATGCTCAGCACGACGCCCAGCTTCTGCAGGATTTGCTTTTCTCGCAGAAACGCCAACGTCCTGCGCAGGAAATCAAGCATCAAATCCTCAAAGCCTCTCCGTCCCCGGCATCGTCCTAGCAGACCGCTCGCGGGATCGCGAGATAAAGCGTAAGGCTCGCGGCGCGCCGTGACTGACCGTCGCAGAGGCCTGAGTGGCCTCAGGTTTCATCGCTGCGGGTCATCCCCGGCCGAACCAAAAGCACATAGCGCAGCCAGGAACCGACACAGGCCGCCACGAGATAGGCACCAAACATGACCAGGCCAAGATCGAGCCAGTAGCCCGGCCGCCCCGGCAACTGGCGCGACAATGACAGTGCCACCAGGGCAATGACGACTGCAATGGTCCAGCGCAGGTTGACGCGGGTCTGGGAGCGGACACGGGAGATCGGCGAAACCCAGCCCGTCGCGAAGCCAAGTGCCGCGGCGCCCGCGATCCATCCCCAGTTGAAGGCCACCAGAAAACTCATCTCACTTCACCAGAAATTCGATGCGGCGGTTCTGCGCCTTGCCTTCTTCAGTATCATTGGGCGCGATGGGCCGGCCGCTGCCGAAGCCGATCGCGGTGATGCGCTCGGATGGAACGCCCGCCTTGATCAGATAGTCGGCAACCGACTGCGCGCGACGGTTCGACAGCGCAAGGTTGCTCTCCGCGTCACCATTACTATCGGTGTGGCCGGTGATTTCGATCTGCGATGTCGAGCATCGCAGGACGACCTCCACCAGACGATCGAGAAGGCCGACCGAATCCGGATCGATCACTGCCTTCCCGGTCTCGAACCGGATTGTTCCCTTCCCGAGCAGACCGCCCAGCAATTGCTGGCAGATCGTGGCATTCACCGGCGCGGCGATCGGTTTCACCGACAGTTCGGCCTGCTGTTTCCAGCCCTGCGGCAGCTTGGAGGCAAGCTCTTCGCCGATCTGCTCGCTCGCTGCAGGATAAAGCGCATCGCCCGTCAGTTTGATGTTGCGGTCCTGGATCGTCAGCGTGCCGGTCGAGAGCCGCGACAGCCCCTTCAACGCAAGCATCGCCGCGGCCATGAACCCCTGCGGCGCGCCTGCGCTCGCCTTCAGTTTGTCTTCCACCTTCTCGCCGACGAACTTGCGGGTGATCGCGTTGACGATGGCGGCGTGAGCGTTGTTGTCGGGCACATATCCGCTCAGCACGAGCGTCGAGGCCACAGGATCCTTGTTGATCTGAAACAGATAGGGGGGCGCCCGCAGGTCGTTCTTCTCGACCGTGTAACCCTCGGGAAGATTCTTCAGCGCCGCCGAGATTGCCTCGCGCCCGCCGATCTCACGCGCAAGACCCGTCAACTCCACCTTGGTGCCGGCAAGCGACAGGCGGCCTTCCTTGAGCTTGGACACCTGATCGATCAGGAGAAGCGCCGCGGCATCGAAGCGCACCGGCGCACCGCGCGCGAGCGCCATCTGGTCTACCACCTCGGCGCCATTCGCGGCATTGCGCGCAGCCTCGAGAAGCCGTGCCTTGATGGCGGGCAGCGGCGCATTGCCGCTCAGCGTCACATGGACGACATCGCGTTCGACCGACCAGTTGAAGGGAAACACTTCCGCAATCAACTGGGTCTCGTCGCGCACGAGCCGCACACCCGGCACGCTCGCAACCTGATCGACGGCCGCCCGGCGGCCCTGTTCGGAGAACGCATCGGCCGACAGCCGCACGTCGCGGCCCGACACCTCGATCTGGGTCTTGTCCAGCACCGATTCTTTCAGCACCGCCCCGGTGCGGGCCGTTAATTGCTGCTCGACCGGCCCGGTTCCCGTCCAGGCCGCCGCAACCCACAGCACCGCCAGCGGGATTACCCCCGGCCACCACCGCCGCACCCAGTCGGAAAACGCGCTCATTCCCACCCTTCAGTATGGAGACATGAGAAAAATCAAACCCTTGCGGCGGTGTCAATTTGGAAGATGCCGTTGCGCGCATCAATCCTGAACGCGACTCTGGATAACCTATTCTTCAACCGATTCTGCCACAAACCGCCTTTGTGTCCCCCTTGGAAAGGTCCATGAAAAAGCTCCGCAGCATGGTGATCCGGCTCGGCCTCGAAACGATGGCATCGACCGGCGTCTATCGGCTGCTGCAGCCCCTTACCGGCGGCGTCGGCTTCATTCTGATGCTGCACCATGTGCGGCCCGCCTCAGCCGCGGCATTTCAGCCGAACCGGCATCTTGAAATCACACCGGATTTCCTCGCGACGACGCTCCAGAACCTGCGCGCCCACGACATCGATATCGTCAGCCTGGACGAGGCCCGGCACCGGCTCGCCACGCGGCAGTTTGCCCGCCGGTTCGCCGTCTTCACCTTTGACGACGGCTACCGCGACAACCGCGACTACGCGCTGCCGATCATGCGGCGGTTCGAGGCGCCGATGACGGTCTATGTCGCGAGCGATTTCGCCGCCGGCACCGGACGGCTGTGGTGGGTTGCGCTTGAGCGCTGTCTTGCCCGCAGCGAGGCGGTCACTGTGCCGATCGACGGCATTGAGACCCGCATCGAGACGGCAACCGCGGCCGAGAAGCAGGCCGCCTTCGCCCGCCTGCACGACCATTTCCGCAGCTTGCCGACCGACCACGACATCAATGCCGCCATCGGCGCCCTGGCGCGGCGCTGCGGCATCGACGACGCGACGATCAGCCGCGAGTTATGTCTATCGTGGGACGAGCTAAAAGCCTTCGCCGCCGATCCGCTCGTGACCATCGGTGCGCATACGATAAGCCACTGCAATCTCGCTCATGAGACCGCCGAGCAGGCCCGGCACGAGATCGTCGCAAGCCGCGAGCGGATCGCTGACGCACTGGAATGTCCTGTCCGGCATTTTGCTTATCCCTATGGGGACAAAGCGGCTGCGGGACGGCGCGAATTCGACATCGCCACCACGCTCGGCTTCGATACTGCGGTGACGACGCGGCCCGGCATGCTGTTTCCCGGCCATGTCGATCATCTCACGGCGCTGCCGCGGTTGTCGCTCAATGGCAACTTTCAGACCGGCCGCGCGTTGTCTGTTCTGATGTCTGGTGCGGCGACAGCCTTATGGAATGGCTTCCGCCGCATCGACGCTCAGTAGACACGTTTGATAGACGATGGCGGATATTCGCCAGCCCCGCCCTTATTCAGTCCCTGCCATGCAGCCCGGCTGCTGTTGACGCCTTCCCGTCGCGCTTTATGATCTGCGCCGGGTTGAACGGAATATCGCGACGATGGACGCCTTCAGCGCAATCGATCTGGCCCGTGCTCAATTCGCTTTCACGATGTCGTTTCACATCGTGTTTCCGGCCTTTTCCATTGGCCTTGCAAGTTATCTCGCCGTTCTCGAAGGCCTCTGGCTGTGGACCGGGCGCGAAGTCTTCATCAACCTCTTCAATTACTGGCTGAAGATTTTCGCGATCGCCTTCGGCATGGGCGTCGTCTCCGGCATCGTGATGTCCTACCAGTTCGGCACCAACTGGGCAGCGTTCTCCGACAAGGTCGGCCCCGTGATCGGGCCGTTGATGGCCTATGAGGTGCTGACCGCATTCTTCCTCGAGGCAGGCTTTCTCGGCGTCATGCTGTTCGGCTTGAAGCGCGTCGGCCCCAGACTGCATTTCCTCGCAACCCTGATGGTCGCAATCGGCACGCTGTTCTCGGCGTTCTGGATTCTGTCGGCGAATTCCTGGATGCAGACCCCGACCGGTCACGCGGTCAATGCAGCCGGTCAGTTCATTCCAAGCGATTGGTGGGAAGTGATCTTCAATCCCTCCTTCCCCTATCGGCTCGTGCATATGACGCTTGCGGCCTACCTCACCACGGCATTCGTGGTCGGCGGCGTCGGCGCCTGGCATCTGTTGCGCGACCCCACCCGTCCCGGCCCGCGCGTGATGTTCTCGATGGCGATGTGGATGGCGGCACTGGTGGCACCGATCCAGATTCTCGCCGGCGATGCGCACGGCCTCAACACGCTCGAACATCAGCCCGCGAAAGTGATGGCGATGGAAGGGCACTTCCAGAGCCATCCCGACGGCGCACCGTTGATCCTATTCGGCATGCCCGACCAGACCAATGCGCGCGTCGATTACAGCATCGAGGTGCCGAAGGCCTCGTCGCTCATTCTCAAGCATTCGCTCGACGCACCGCTCGCAGGGCTCGACACTGTGCCGCGCGAGGACTGGCCGAACGTCGCACTCGTATTCTGGTCATTCCGTATCATGGTCGGCATCGGCTTCCTGATGCTCGGCATCGGGCTTGCGAGCCTGTGGGCACGCTGGCGCGGCACGCTCTATAGCGCAGGCTGGCTGCATCGCTATGCGCTCATCATGAGTCCGGCCGGGTTCATCGCCGTGCTGGCAGGCTGGATCACCACCGAAGCGGGCCGCCAACCCTATCTCGTCTGGGGATTGCTGCGCACCGCAGACAGCGCATCACCGCTCGATACGCCGGCCGTCGCGTCTTCGCTGATCGCTTTCATCATCGTCTACTTCACGGTGTTCACCATCGGCATCTTCTACATTCTGCGCCTGATGGCGGCGCCGCCGCATCACGGCGAGGAAGGCCCGAGCCGCGATACGCCGGTGCGCGCCGCCGGCATTACACCCGGCCCCGCCGTAACCGCGCAGGAGCATCACGGATGAGCGCGATGTTCGACATTCCGACGGTCTGGGCGTTCATCATCGCCTTCGCGGTGTTTGCCTATGTGGTGATGGACGGCTTCGACCTCGGTCTCGGCATGCTGTTTCCGCTGTTCTCCGAAAAGGAGGAGCGCGACGTCATCATGAATTCAGTTGCGCCAGTGTGGGACGGCAACGAGACCTGGCTCGTGCTCGGCGGCGGCGGACTGATGGCGGCCTTTCCGCTCGCCTATGCGGTGCTGATGCCCGCCCTCTACACGCCGATGATCGCGATGCTGATCGGCCTCATCTTCCGTGGCGTGGCATTTGAATTCCGCTGGCGCTCGCAGAGCGAGGGCCGCAATCGCTGGGACGCGGCGTTCGCCGGAGGTTCGCTGATCGCCGCGCTGTCGCAGGGCATCGCGCTCGGCGCCATTCTGCAGGGTGTGCCGGTCGAGGGCCGCGGCTATGGCGGCGGCTGGTGGGACTGGCTGACGCCGTTCAGCATCCTGACCGGCCTCTCCGTCGTCGCCGGCTACAGCCTGCTCGGCGCGACGTGGCTCGTGATGAAAACCGAAGGGGGGCTGCGCGATCGCGCCTATCATCTGAGCTGGCGGCTGTTGTTTGCGACCATCGCCGCGATCGGTGCTGTGAGCCTCGCCACACCGTTCCTGCAAAATGGTTATGCCGAGCGCTGGTTCGACTGGCCGAACATCATGCTGACAGCGCAGGTGCCGCTCGCGGTCGCCATCGTCACAGCGCTGTTAATGGTGAATCTGAAGAACCGTCACGACTATCGCCCGTTCTTCCTCACGCTCCTTCTGTTCGCACTGTCCTATGCCGGACTCGGCATCAGCATGTGGCCCTATATCGTGCCGAACAGCATCACGATCTGGGACGCGGCCGCGCCGGAGAAGAGCCTGACCTTCATGCTGGTCGGTGTCGCGATCCTGGTCCCCCTCATTCTCATCTACACCTCATGGGCCTACTGGGTGTTCCGCGGCAAGGTGCAGGCGGGAAGCGGCTACCATTGAGCCCGCAAGGCAAAGAGCAACCATCGCTGCCCCGCCGTCTTTTTTGGTTCATCGCGCTGTGGGCCGGCGGCGTCGCCACCATCGGCATCATCTCTTACATCCTTCGCCTGTGGCTCGCGCCGCATCATTAGTATTTTAATCAGTGCCACCGCACAGATCGCGAGATCAATCAATGGCGCGCGGCGACTTGCCAGCACCGCCCTTGTCGGATTTTATAGCACCGACAATGCGGAGCATGACATGATCGCGTCTCACCTGTTCTCTCGCCTCGCCTGCGCCGCCGCGCTTGCGCTCGCTGCCGCCTATCCGGCCTATGCTCAGGGCCAGTATCAGGCCCGATACGTCGACGGCGACCAGCCCGGCTATATTCCAAGCGCGGAGGAAGAAGAACTCGCCCCACAGTTCAAGCGCACCATGGTGTTCTATCGTACCACCGAAGCGCCGGGCACTATCATCGTCTCGACCTCCGAGCGCTTCTTGTATGTCGTGCAAGGCAACGGCCGCGCGTTGCGCTACGGCATCGGCGTCGGCCGCGAAGGTTTTCAGTGGAAGGGGCTGCTGAAGATCACGCGCAAGCAGGAATGGCCCGACTGGACACCGCCGCCGGAAATGATCGCGCGCCAGCCTTATCTGCCGCGCTTCATGGCAGGCGGCCCCGGCAATCCGATGGGCGCACGCGCGCTCTATCTCGGTACCACGGTGTATCGCATTCACGGCACTAACCAGCCGCAGACCATCGGCACGGCCGTGTCGTCCGGCTGCTTCCGTCTGGTCAATGCCGACGTCATCGATCTCTACGAGCGCATTCCGGTTGGCACCAAAGTCATTGTCCGGCAGAAGCCTGAGATCTAAGTCCGATCCGATTCTGAAGCATTGGGGAAACGGGGCACCGATATGGCACTCTTCTCGCGCACCTTCCGCTCCGGCCTCCTGGTCGGGCTCGTCGCAGCATTTGCGGTCGCCGCTGCTGCGGTTGCCTACGATCGCTACGACACCCAGACGTTGAAGCGCACGCTGCGGCGCGGCGCGGTGCAATGCGGCGTCAATGCCGGGCTGCCCGGTTTCTCCAACAAGGATGCCTCCGGCAACTGGTCGGGCTTCGACGTCGATATCTGCCGCGCGGTCGCGGCGGCCATCTTCGACGACCCCACCAAGGTCAACTTCGTGCCGCTCGACACCAACCAACGCTTCAAGGAACTGCAGAATCGCACCGTCGATATTCTGTCGCGCAATTCGACCTGGAGCATGTCGCGCGAGGTCGATTACGAACTCACCTTCGCGGCGGTGTCCTACTATGACGGCGAAGGCTTCATGCTGCGCCGTTCGCGCAATGTCGATTCCGCGCTCGAGCTTGGCGGCACGCGCATCTGCGTGCAGTCCGACACCACGACGCAGTTGAACCTTGCGGATTACTTCCGCGCCAACAACATGACGTATGACGAGATGAAATTCGGCAACGTCGGCGACCTGCTCAAGGCCTATGAATCCGGCCAGTGCGATGTGCTGACCACCGATACCTCGCAGCTTTATGCCTATCGCCTGACGCTCGCGAAGCCTGACGATCACGTCATTCTTGCCGACATCATCTCCAAGGAGCCGCTCGCGCCGGTCGTACGCCAGCGCGACGACCAGTGGATGCTGATCGTGAAGTGGGCGGTTTATGCGATGCTCAATGCCGAAGAGCTTGGCGTCAGTTCCAAGAATATCGACGAGGCGCTAAAATCGAAGAAACCTGACGTGATGCGGCTCGTTGGCACCGAAGGCAGCTATGGCGAAGCGCTCGGCCTCACCAACGACTGGGCGGCGCGGGTCATTCGTCATGTCGGCAATTACAGCGAGGTTTACGAGCGCAATGTCGGCGTCAGCTCCAAGCTCGGCATTCCGCGCGGTCTCAATCAGCTCTGGAACGCTGGCGGCATCCAATACGCACCGCCGATCCGGTGAGGTAACTGCATGAGCGACCCTGAAACATCCAAACCGATCTCTCCCGGTACGAGGATCGGCCATGTTCACCTCAAGGTCGCCGATCTCGAACGCGCACTGAATTTTTATGTGGGCGTGCTTGGCTTCGAGCTGATGCAGACCTATGGCGATCAGGCCGCCTTCATCTCCGCGGGCGGCTATCACCACCACATCGGCCTCAACACATGGGAAAGCAAAGGCGGCTCGCCGCCCGCGCCCGGCACCACCGGTCTGTTTCACACCGCGATCCTTTACCCAACCCGCGCGGCACTTGCCGATGCACTGCATCGGTTGATCGAAGCCCGCATTCCGCTCGATGGCGCAAGCGACCATGGCGTCAGCGAGGCGTTGTATCTGCGAGACCCGGACCAGAACGGCGTCGAGCTCTATCGCGACCGCCCTCCGGAAGAATGGCCGCGCAATGCCGATGGCTCGCTCGCGATGTTCACCCGTCCGCTTGATCTTGAGGACTTGCTCGCCGCACGCGACACATAGAATAGACTCCTCCGCAATCTCTCACCGTCGTGGCCGGGCTTGACCCGGCCATTCACGTTTATTGTCTGCATGCGAGGACGTGGATGCCCGGCACAAGGCCGGGCATGAGGGAATGATTGCCTGAACCCTAGCCCCAGCCCAGCGCCGAGGCGATACGGAAGGTGACGAAAGCCGCGAGATAGGCGAGCGCCAGCATGTAGAAGAAGGTGATGAACATCCAGCGCCAGCCGCCGGTTTCACGCCGGATCACCGCGAGCGTCGAGGCGCATTGCGGAGCGAAGATGTACCAGGCAAGGAAGGCGAGCGCCGTCGCAAGGCTCCACTGGCTCGCAAGCGCCTGACCGATTTGCGCCGACGCTTCATCGCCGCCGCCGATCGCATACATGGTTCCGAGTGAGGCGACCGCCACTTCGCGCGCGGCCATGCCGGGGATCAACGCGACGCTGATCTGCCAGTTGAACCCGATCGGCGCCAGCACGGGCTCGATCCAGCGGCCGAGCATCGCGGCAAGGCTGTAATTGATGCCGGCCTCGGTTGCCCCTTCCGGCGGGCGCGGGAACGAGGCGAGGAACCAGATCACCACCATCATTGCGAAGATCGTGGTGCCGGCGCGCTGCAGGAACGCCATCACCCGCGCGTAGAGCGCCATCGCGACGCTGCGGAGTTGCGGCAGCTTGTAGTCGGGCAATTCCAGCATGAAGGGCGGCGTCGCGCTTTCACGCCAGAAGAAATGGTTGGCGACGAACGACACCGCAAGCGCACTCGCAATGCCGATGGCATAGAGGCCGAACATCACGAGCCCCTGCAGCCCAAAGATGCCCCCTACCGTGCGGTCCGGCACGAAGGCGGCGATGATCAGCGTGTAGACCGGAATGCGCGCCGAGCAGGTCATCAGCGGCGCCACCATGATGGTGGTGAGGCGGTCGCGGCGGTTGTCGATCACGCGCGTCGCCATGATGCCGGGGATTGCGCAGGCAAAGCTCGACAGCAGCGGAATAAAGGCGCGCCCGTGCAGGCCCGCGCCGCCCATGATGCGATCCATCAGGAACGCCGCACGCGCCATATAGCCCAGATCTTCCAGCAGCAGGATGAACAGGAACAGGATCATGATCTGCGGCAGGAACACGAGCACGCTGCCGACACCGGCGATCACGCCATTCTGGATGAAGCTTTGCAGCAGTCCTTCCGGCAGCATGTCGTGTGCGAGCACGCCGAGGGCCGTGAAGCCCGCAGAAATCAGCTCCATAAACGGCTGCGCCCAGGCGAACACCGCCTGGAACATGACGAACAGCAGCGCCAGCAGGATGAGAATCCCGGCAACCGGATGCAGCAGCACGGCATCGACGCGCGCGGTCAGCGTGTCGGGCCGCGCCGGCTCGCTCACCGCCGCCTTGATCACGCGATCCGCCTCGCGCTGAGCGGCGCGCAGGTCGGCGACCGATGGCGTCTGCCACTCGCTCTCGTGCGTTTCACCCGCACCATTCGCGGCAAGGTCATCGAGACGGCGCAGCAAGTCCTCGGTGCCGCCCCGGCGCACAGCCGTCGAGGTGACGACCGGCAGGCCGAGTTCGGCCTCGAGCTTGGGGATGTCGATATCGATGCCACGGCGGCGGGCGATGTCGATCATGTTGAGGATCAGCAGCATCGGCCGCCCGGCGCGCTTCAACTCGGTCACAAGCCGCAGCGCCACGCGCAGGTTGGTCGCATCCGCGACGCAAAGCAAAAGGTCCGGCGGCGTTTCGCTCGCCACACGACCAAGCACCATATCGCGCGTCACCTCCTCGTCGGGACTGCGCCCGCGCAACGAATAGGTGCCGGGCAGGTCGACGAGATCGATGCGGTAGCCGGAGGACGTGTGAAACACGCCGGTCTTGCGCTCGACGGTGACGCCCGGATAGTTCGCGACCTTCTGCCGGCTGCCGGTCAGCGCGTTGAACAGCGCCGTTTTGCCGCTGTTCGGGGTGCCGACCAGGGCAAAGCGCCATGCCCGCGTCTCGGTGATGCTGGTCATGCCGCTCCTGCTCAGACCACGAGGATGGACATGGCTTCGCGGCGGCGCAACGCGATGGTGGCGTTGTCGACTCGCACAGCGATGGGGTCCTTGCCAACCGGGCCTTCGTGCAGCACTTCAACCCGCGCGCCTTCGACAAAACCAAGCTCAAGCAGGCGTCGCTCGATCTCCGCAGGCGGAATCCCGTTATGCGCACCATCCACGGTGATGGCGGCAATGGTGCCGCAAAACCCACATGGCGTGTCGCCAAGACAAATTCGTGCGGTCATAGGCTCGTGATCATCCATGTTGATGTCCCCCAGACATCAACTGGCCCAAGGCTCGACTTCAATCAAGTCAGGGCTGGTTGATCGGCGCTAGTTTAGAATAGTTTTAAAAGACGAAATGCCTTTCTGTCGCAGAGCCTCAGGAGGCGAGCGCCTTCATCTCTCGATAGAGATCGGACTTACCCTCGAAGCCGATGCCCGGCAGCTCCGGCATGGTGACGTGACCGTTCTCGACCCGCACGCCGTCGGGGAAGCCGCCGTAAGGCTGAAACAGATCCGGGTAGCTTTCATTGCCGCCGAGGCCGAGCCCGGCCGCAATGTTCAGCGACATCTGATGACCGCCGTGCGGAATGCAGCGCGACGGCGACCAGCCGTGGGCCTTGAGCACATCGAGCGTGCGCAGATATTCGACGAGCCCGTAAGACAGCGCGCAATCGAACTGCAGATAATCGCGATCCGGCCGCATGCCGCCATATTTGATGAGGTTGCGCGCATCCTGATGGCTGAACAGGTTCTCGCCGGTTGCCATCGGGCGCGGATAGAATTCGGCAAGCGCCGCCTGCAGCGCATAATCCAGCGGATCGCCCGCCTCCTCGTACCAGAACAAGGGATAATCGCGCAGCATCTTGGCGTAGGCGATTGCCGTCTCCAGATCGAAACGGCCGTTGGCATCGACCGCAAGCTGCGCTTCGCTGCCAATCTCGTTTAACACCGCCTCGATCCGCTTGCGGTCGTCTTCCAGCGGCGCGCCGCCAATCTTCATCTTCACGACGTTGTAGCCGCGATCGAGATAACCGCGCATTTCCGCGCACAGCGCCGCATTGTCCTTGCCGGGATAGTAATAGCCGCCGGCGGCATAGACGAACACGCGCGGATCAGCCTCGCGCTGGTGACGTTCCGCGAGCAACCGAAACAGTGGCTTGCCGGCGATCTTCGCCACAGCATCCCACACCGCCATATCGATGGTGCCGACCGCGACCGAGCGCTCGCCGTGGCCGCCCGGCTTCTCGTTCGTCATCAGCGTCGCCCACACCTTGTGGGGGTCGAGATTGTCGCCGCTCGCATCGAGCAATGATTTCGGATCAGCCTCCAACACACGTTGGGCGAAACGCTCGCGGATCAGCCCGCCCTGCCCGTAGCGGCCGTTGGAGTTGAAGCCGTAGCCGACGACGGTCTTGCCGTCGCGCACCACATTGGTAACGACCGCGACGAGGCTCGACGTCATTTTGGAGAAGTCGATATAGGCGTTGCGGATCGGCGAGGCGATCGGCTTGGTGACTTCACGAATATCGACGATACGAACGGTCACGACGGGATTCCAATGTGGGAGGCTAGCTTGGCCGCAATCTAGCGATGGCCGCCCCTCGCACAATCCCGTAAAATGCAGGGGGCGTTGCGATCACAGCATCGCAACCCTCCACGATCCTGCCCTTCACCGCCGCTCTTGAGAAAGCTTTCCAACGGAACGCTCATGCCTCTCGCCCACCCTGTCGCCGGGGATGCCCGTCTGTTCGAACTCATCACCGGAAGCTTCCGCCGGCTGACCGGGCGCGATCTCGCTGGTCCATCGGCCGACGCGAACTGGCTCTATCACAACGCACCGTTCGTGGTGCTCGCGCACGATGGCGGCACCGACCCACGCTTTATCTATGCCAACAAAACCGCGCAGGCCTGCTTTGAGTATACGGCCGATGAGCTGATCGGCCTGCCCTCGCGCCTCTCGGCTGAAGCACCGGAGCGCGCGGCACGACAGCGCCTACTCGAGCGCGTCGCCCGCGACGGCTTCATCGCCGACTATGCCGGCATCCGCATCGCGAAGTCCGGCCGCCGCTTTTACATCGAGGACGCCATTGTCTGGCAACTGATCGATGAGACTGGCGCACTGCATGGGCAGGCCGCGACGTTCGCAACGTGGCGCGATATTCAAGCCTAGACAATCGACCAGCCATGGCTGCCCGCCACCGCGCCGAACACGGTGATCCAGGCGAGCCCCACCAGAAACCAGTGCGCGCGCTGCACCCACGTGAAGAAAAGCTCGGGCTGCGCATGCGCCCAGCGGTGAAATCGCGGTTTCAGGATGAAGGGCTCCGCGACGAACAGCACGAAGGCGAACAGCGCCCATACGCACACCATGGCGTGCATCCACCAGAACGAGAGCGAGTGGAAGCGATCCCAGATGTCGAACTTCCACACCATGTAGAATCCGGTGAGGCCGACGAGGATGACCATCGCCCGCGCCTGCCAGATGAAGCGATGCTCAACCGCCTCGAACGTACCGACCATATCCTTGCCGAACGCGCCTTGCCGCAACGCCGGCAGAAACACCGTCGTCGCCATCGATGCGCCCCCGATCCAGATCACCACGGCGAACACATGCAGCGCACGGGCCAAAGCAAGGTCATCCATCGCATCTCATCTCCCGTTCGACCCGACTTATGCCGTCACGCTGCCGGCGCGGGGTAGACCACCGTATCCCCAGGCCCAGCGACCGCGGACGGCGTCTTGTGCGCGGGCTCGACGTGGTCCTTGCCGAGAATGTGAAAAACCTGCTTGCCGGCCATCAGCAGATAATCGGTGATGATGCGGCGATGACAGCGCCACCACACCGCCTCCGCGCACATGATGGCACAACGCCGCTCAGTACCGAGTTCGAGAAGCCGCGCAAAACCCTGATGAAAAGCTTCACCGAGCGCGTAGTCGGCATAGTTGTGAAAACTCTTGTTCTGCCAGAAGCCGTTGACCTGCGGATCGACACCCTTCTTGCTGCGCAGCCCGCCAAGCTCGGCGATGTGCTCATAGCCGATCTGGAATGGCGCAAGACTCTCCGGGAGGCTGTCGCGATTGTACTGCGGGTTGGTGCGCGAGCGGGGAATGGTGCGCACATCCACCACAAGACGAACTTCGGAGCCGTTCAACAGCTCGACGAATTCATCGATCGTTCTGGTCGAATGCCCGATCGTGTAAAAGGGCTGGTCCATCCACAATGACTTCAATGCCGCAAGCAGAAATGCTCACCAACTGATACTCCCTTTCCGGGCGGCATGGGAAATTGATCCAAGACAATTTTTCAATGCTCGTCTGCACACCCGGCGGGAAGGCTCATCTCCGCTCGTCCGGACGAAGCAAAAAAAGCCGCCGGCGTGGGGACGCCGGCGGTTGTCGATACGCCGATGGAAGCTCCATCGGCGTCAGGCGCGGGAGAATTACGAGACCGCGTGCTCGACGGAGCGAACCTCCTCCTTTGCCGGATGATGGTGCGCACCGAGATCGGCCGTGAGCCATGCATAGATCGGCCCGAGCGCGTTCATCGCAACGCAGGCAACCAGCGCGACGATGGGATCTCCCGGAACCGGCTGTGCGCCTTTTCGTGAGCGTGATGGTGCGCGCCCTCATGGGCGTGGCCGCAGGTGCGGCAAATCCTGGTTTCGTGTTTGGTCACCGCTGCGATGCGGCCGCGCTTGAACACCCACGAGCGTGCCGGGATATCGAGCAGCGCATCGGCAACCACTTGCGTATCGAGGATCATCAGGTCGGCAGGCTTGCCGACCGCGAGGCCGTAATCCTTGTTGATACCGACCGCGCGCGCGGCATCGGTCGTGCTCATCTTCAGAATCTCAGCCTGATGATCGGGCGTACCGAACTGAATGAGATGCGCGAGCATGTTGCCGATCACCAGCGGATCGGCCTTGCCGAACGGGGTGAAGGCGTTGCGCACATTGTTCGACGAATAGGCGACGTTGACGCCGCCGGCCCGCAAGGCGCGCACCGGCGTGACGCCGCGCCGCTGATTCACGACGTCCTTGCGGCCGCCGAGATAAAGGTCGGTCGCGGGCAGCGTGATGATGGCGATATCCGCCTCCTGCAGCAGCGCAATCAGCGGCTTCAGCTTCTCCGGCTCCAGCGCGGCAGGGCTCGTGACATGGCCCAGCGCGACGCGGCCCTGATAGCCGGTCTCGATGGTCTTGCGGGCAATGTATTCCGCCGACATAAAGCGCTGATCGGTTGCATCGTCCGAGAAGTCGGCGTGCATATCGACAGACAGGTCATGCTTCATCGCCATCGCGAACACGGTGTCGATGTGCTTCTTGGTGTCGTCCCAGGAAATCTCGTTATAGGGACAGCCGCCGACCACATCGGCGCCGAGTTCGATGGCCTTCTCCATCAACTCGACGACGCCCGGCGTCTTGAGGATGCCTTCCTGCGGGAAAGCGACGATCTGCAGATCGATGAGATCGCGATATTCCTCGCGCAGCTCGATCGCCGTCTCGACACCGATCAGGTTCTGGATCGGATCGACGTCGGGATGGGCGCGAATGAGCGTGGTGCCGCTTGAGATCGCCATGTCCAGCACCCGGCGCGAGCGCTCCAGCACATCCTTGCGTTCCTGCTTTGCCTTGAGGATGCCGGTGACGCGGATCGCCTCGTCGAGCGTGCCGAGCCGCGCCGGCATCCGGCGATGCAGGAAGGCCTTGTCGAGGTGGAGATGCGGCTCGATGAACCCCGGCAGCGCGACGCGCCCTTCCGCATCGATTTCTTCGGCACCTTTGGCCTCGATGCCTTCTTCAATGGCGGCGATGCGGCCATCGCGGATTCCGATATCGACGAGCGGCTTCTCGTCATCGATCCTCACCCTGCGAATGATCATGTCCATTGGCGCGTCTCCCTTGTCTTGTTTTATGTCTTGAAACCCGATCTAGAACCCGAGCGCGATACCCTCCCCGCGCACATCGGCGCCGCCCTCGAAAAATTCCGACCACGGTCCCTTCATGCGAATGGCCTGCGCCGTTCCCATCCGGGTGTGCGGCCACTCCACCGCCTCGACGGGGTGGCCCTTGGCCCGCAGACCATCGAACACCGCCTGCGGCGCACTCGCTTCCAGCAGCAGCTTGTTGCCGTCGTCACCCCACGAGCGGCCGTAAAGAAGGCGCGGCGCATCGAGCGCATTCTGCACGTCCATGCCGAGATCGACGACGCGGGTCACAAGCGCCGTCTGCGCCTGCGGCTGCACTTCACCGCCCTGGCTGCCGTAAACAAGATAAGGCATGCCGTTCTTGAGCAGCATTCCCGACATCAGCGTCGATGCCGATTGCTTGCCCGGCAGAAGCGCGTTGGGGTGCGCAGAATCCAGCGAGAAGAAGCTGCCGCGATTCTGCAGCATCACACCTGTCTCCGGATCGGTGACGCAGGCGCCGAAATCAAAGTAGAGGCTTTGCACCAGCCCGACCGCATTGCCCTCCTCATCCGCCGTGCAGATGAAGGTGGTGTCACTGCCCGACGCCGGGCTCAGGACCGCCCGCGTAGTGTTGTCGAGCCAATCGCTGCGCTCGGCGGCAACGAGCGAGGGCGCAAGCAGCTCGTGCAGCGGCACTTCGCCGAACAACGGATCGCAAAGATGGCGATCGCGCTTCTGGAAGGCCCACTTCGTCGCCTGAATGAGCGCATTGTAGAACGCCGGCGAGTTCGGCCCGAGCTGACCGAGATCAATTCCTTCGAGGAAATTGAGGATCAGCAGTCCCGCCATGCCCTGCGAAGGCGGCGGAAGCTGATAGGCATCATATCCGCGATAACGTGTGGTGACGGGGTCGACCCAGCGCGCGTGATAATCGAGGAAATCGTCCTCGGTGAGATAGCCGCCCTGCGCCTTGAGATAGGCCGCAATGCTGCGCCCGGCGCGGGTATAGAAGGCGCGCGGGCCTTCGGCCGCGATCCGCTCCAGCGTTTTTGCCAAGGCCGCTTGCCGCAATCGCGCGCCCGGCGCCGGGGCCGCACCGTGATGCAGGAAAATGTCAGCGGAACCCGGATCGGCCGCGAGATGGTCGCGATCCGCCGCGATCCAGTTCGACGTATCGTTCGTCACCGGCGCGCCATCACGGGCATAGCCGATGGCGCGGCCAAGCAGGCGATCCATCGGGAGGCGACCGAAGCGCTCATGCGCCAGCCGCCAACTGTCGACCGCGCCGGGCACAGTGATGGCCGCGCGCGGGCCGCGATGGGGAATTGCCTTCTCGCCCGCATAAAGCGTCGTCGTGACATTGCGGCCGGCAGGACCGCTGCCGTTCAACGCATGGACCTTGCGCGAGCGCGCATCGTAGATCAGCCAGAACGCATCGCCCCCGATGCCGATCATGTGCGGCAGCACCACGCTCATCGTCGCAGCCGCGGCAATCGCCGCGTCGACCGCGGTGCCGCCCTGCTTGAGAGCGTCCAGCGCAGCGCCGGAACCAAGATAATGGGCCGTGGCAACCATGCCATGTTCAGCCCGGCATGTAGCGCGTGAGGGTCTCATTGGTTCGTCCTGCGGATGATCGCAGCACAAATCTAGCGCGCCGCGACGGGCGGTATAATCGGCGGGGTCCTAGGCCGATCTAGGATTTTTCCGAGATGGAATTTTGGCCTTGCCGGAACCCGGCGGCGCTCTGCCAAGACATAGGAGCGCTCAACCCAGATCGTGCCGCAGCGCGTAACGAACGAGATCTGCTGTGGTTTCGGCATCCATCTTGGCGAGAAGATTGGTCTTGTGGGTGCTCACCGTCTTGATGCTGAGGTCGAGATCGCGGGCGATGCGCGAAATCTTGTGGCCCGCGACCAGCATGTCGAACACCTCACGCTCGCGGCGCGTCAGGCGCGTGTGAGGCAGCTCGGTGGGCGAGGTACGCATCTCACGCAAGATCGCCTCCTGCGAGGCGGCAGCGCTGACGAAAAGCTCGCCCTGCGAGACTTTTCGGATCGCCGCGATGAGCTGATCGGAGGCGCTGTTCTTGGTGACATAGCCATCGGCGCCCGCCTTCAGCGCTTCGACGACGTATTGATGCTCCTCATGCATGCTGAGCACGATAATGCGATGCGCGCCCGCAATCTCTCTAGCAGCCCGCACCAGCGTGATGCCGCTGATCCCGGGCATGGAGAGATCGAGCAGGACGATATCGCAGGGGGCCTCACGCAGGCGGACGAGAAGGTCATCGCCATTGGTGGCTTCGCCAACCAGCGTGAAATCGTTCGCCTCGGCAAGAATCTGCCTCAACCCTTCGCGAAAGATAGTGTGGTCGTCAGCGATAATAATACGGGTCACGGGAGAACCTCCTGCGCCGCAGGCCGCTGCTTGAGCGGCAGGCTGGCGCGCACGCGCGTGCCGCCGCCGGGCGCGCTTTCCACCGCCACCGAACCCCCCAGCATGTTGGCTCGCTCGTGCATGCCGAGAAGGCCATGATGCAAGCGGGGCGACGCCGCCGTGGGCGGCAGACCACAGCCATCATCGACGATTTCGATGTGAAGTTCATCCTCTGCGTGGCACGCGGTGATCGTGACATGCCGCGCCCCGCTGTGGCGCACGATGTTCGTCAGCGCCTCCTGCACGATACGAAAGGCCGCGGTGCTGACCTCCGGACCATACGTCAGATCCTCACGATCGAACGACAGATTGATATTGAGGTTGCTCTGCCCGGCGACAGTGTCGGTCAGCCAGTGCACGGCGGAGACGAGGCCGAGTTCATCCAGCATCAACGGCCGCAGATCCGAGGCGATGCGCTGAAGGTCGGTGACGGAGCGATCCGCGAGACCAACAAGCCGCTCGACACGCGGCTTCAACGCGCCGTTGTCAGCCGAGAGGCGTTCGCGCAGCCAGACAAGATCCATCTTCATCGCGGTCAGCGTCTGCCCCAACTCGTCATGCAATTCGCGGGCGATATGCGCGCGCTCCTCCTCACGCACCGTCTGCAGATAATGCGACAGCGCGCGGAGCTGCGTGCGAGAGGCGACAAGCTCGTCTTCGGCCGCCTTGCGCTCGGAGATGTCGCGCGAGATGCCGACCGTGCCGATGATGTGGCCGCTCTCGTCGCGGATCGGAGATTTGATCGTCTCGAACCAGCGCGGCTCGCCGTCCGGCCCGCGGCGTGATTCCTCATAACGCCGCCGCCGTCCGCTTTTCAGCACGGCACGATCGGTCCGCAGATAGACCTCGGCGATTTCCGGCGGCCAGATTTCACTCGGCATCTTGCCGAGCACATCCTTCTCGGACAGGCCGAGCACCCGCAGATACGCCGTATTGACCGCAAGGTAACGGCAATCGCGATCCTTCAGCCACGCCATATCGGGGATGTTGTCGAGAAGCGCCCGCTGCTGTTGCTGAGTATCAAGGCTCTTCATGGAACCACTATGGGATGCACTGCCGGCCGACCATGATGATCCGTTAGGGGGCACATGACCAGAGACCGTTGCAGCAGACAATGTGCAAACCGGCGGCGTCGCACCGGCACGCCCGGTTGATCCGGGCTCACCGGCGCGGGATTTGTCCCGGCTCAATGGTCGGCAGCTCTATTGAGCAGCGACAGTCCGGAGCAGATTGAGGCGGGTCTCTTCAAAGCCCGCCGAAACGACCGGATCACTTGCACGAAGATGAGCGTAGAACTCGTTTCCGTTCGGTCCGCGCACGGAATCCACCACGAACGGCAACAACCCCAACTTTTGCAGATCGAGGCAAATCAGTTTGAAGCTTTCGGGAGTGAAGAACCAGCAATGAGCATCAATATATTCATGATCACGCCGCTCATTGAGGTCGCGCCACAAATCAAATCCCGGCGCGAGTTCGTCTTCAATCGCAAAAATTTGCCCCGCATCGGTGTCGATATTGAAACTGGAATATGTCTTGCCGCTCGACTTCCGCTGCTCAGCCCGAGCATAGGTCCTGAGAAACACCTGCTTTGCGGTCGGTTTTGATCGCTTTTCAAAATAAGCTTCAAGCCAATCCGGCAATGTCGAAACGGGAAGGAAATAATCGAAGCAACAGCGATGGTCAGGAACTGCGAGCGAGAGAAACCCGCCATCCTTCAGGATCGCACGGCACCCCATGATAAACCGGATCGGGTCCGGGATATGCTCCAGGTTATGTGACGACACGACATAATCGAATTTCTTGTCGCCAAACTTCTCCTGAACAAGCCGGGCGATATCCTGCGCCGGGCCGACAAGGTCGACCTCCTCGATACGGGCAACATGATCCCGCACGGCCGGATCGCTCGCACCCATTTCCCTCAGATGCTCAGTATCGAAAACATCTATGTTAAAGCTGCGGAAGCCCTCGGCCTTTGGCACGAGCGGATTGAAATACGGACCGATCTCGATGCCCTCGAGATCCTTGGTGATGTGGCGCAACAACTCCGCTTTTCTATCAATGCCAGCCGGCTTCGATCGCTTCTTAAGACGCCGAAAGGGCTTCAACAGATTCATGCATGCCTCACGTTGCAAACTTTGAACTGGTTTAAGCTGGGTAGCCAGCCGGGCCAGCGGAAAACGGTCCAGCGCCGCCCGGCAGAGTTCTGTATCCCTGCAACGGTGTCAATGTCTGAGGCTTTCCAAATCCCTCGGACGAAGTTGATGACGGGTTCGCCGCGCAACTTCGCCCCGCCGCCATCCGATATGTCGCACTTCCGCGAAACGTGAGGGAGCGCCTCAGGATATCTCAGCCAATGAAGCTCTTGCTATATGCATCCCAGGCGGCGACCTCATCCCATCCCTCAGCGTAACGGATGGCCGGATCGGTGTTCACGCGAATCATCGGTTCCGGAAACTCAGTCTGAGTGAGGAGTTTGACCTTGCACTCAAAACCGACACGGCGGCTGATCTCGCGTGCCATGCGCTCGACAAATGCGCCTTGCGCCTCGATATATCCGCTGGGATTCAACTTGCACTGTGAGGCGGTCGATACTGCAACCTCGCCGACAAAACGCGCGTAGCACGCAGCCAGCAGGTCGACATGAATGTTGTCGCGGATATAGGCCGGGGTCTTGATCTCGGCTGTCTTACCCTCGCGCCATGTGCGTGCGAGGTAAGCCCCGAGGCGCGGCTGTTCGAACGGACCGAACGGATGCGGAATCACGAACTTTCCATAGCGAACGCCAAACTCGCGGCAACGATGCTGGACAACTTGCGCGGTCAAACCCTTTGACAGGCCATAGGCGGAAAAAGCGGACAACGGCGGGCTGCCTGCTCCCTCATCCTGCTCAAAAAAGCTCCCGGTCAGTACGACGCTTTTCAAGCCACGCGGCCCCATGAGCTTGAGGACGTCACGCAGACTTCGGGTGTTCTCCGCCAGCGCCTTTGCCACATCAAAATCAGCGCTTCGATAATCCCGCACCTCGGCATGATGAAAGCAGAGGATATCGAAATCCTGACTACCGACCAGATCAAGGAATCGAGACGTCCCGAAGCCGCAGTCAGCGATCAGATCGACTGACTTCGCCTTTTGCAGCCGCTTGATGTGTTCATAGCGCTCGCCGCCGTCCTCACCGTCAAGAGAGCCACGCAATGGCGCCACGACGAGATGTCCGGCCTTGGCAAGGGCTTCTGCAAACCAGTAACCCGTAAACGAACTTGCCCCGGTCAGGAGGATCTTCATGCCAGATTCCGCATCCGCTCGGTGCCGTGAAAATCAGCATTGAAGTCGGGCCAATTGCGGTCTTTGTCGGAGACTTCCAGCGGATCGACCGGCCACGCGATTGAAAACGCGGGATCGTTATAGCGCACACCACGCTCGTTTTCCGGCGAATAGAAAGCACTGACGAGATACATCGCCTCCGCGTCATCCGTCAGCGTCAGGAACGCATGGGCGAACCCGCGCGGCACGTACATCATCGTGCGATTGTCGGCGGTGAGCTCTGCCCCAAACCACTTACGGAAAGTCGGCGAGTCAGGCCGCAAATCAACGATCACATCGTATAGCGCGCCGCGCACGCAACGGACGACCTTCACCTCGGCCGCTGGCGGCAACTGATAATGCAATCCGCGCAGCGTGCCCCGCTTGGCCGTCAGAGAATTATTGACCTGCACAAAACGCGTCTCAAGCCCGGCGTCTGCGAACTCGCGCTCACAGAACATTCGCGCGAAGAAGCCGCGATCGTCCCCACGCTTTTCCAGCTCAATCGTGCATGCGCCCCGAAGCGGGCTCGGATTAAATTTCATAGAGACCTCTTAAGGCTTAGCCGACCCAGCGCAGGTTCTCATCGATCCGCCCTTCACGTATGTGACGGTCGAGCACCCGCAGACGAATCTGATCGGAGTTGCGGAAGTCCGCATTGGCAAAATTGATCGCACGCAGACCATCCCGCAAATCGCGCACGCTGTCCTGCAGCGACTTGGTCGGCTGATGCTGCGGCGCGAGCTGCCGGAACAAACCAAAATCGACCTGATACGATCGTTTATCGGGTGGCGCATCCTTGTTGATGGAATAGGACGAGCCCGGCATTTCTTCAACCACGGCGGCGGCGAGGTCCTTGACCTGATAATTCCACTGCGCGGAGCCGACATTTACCGTGAGGAACGATCCACCATTCCCCGCGTCGCGGGTCACACCCCACTCGATCGCACGCGCCATATCATGCACGTCGATCAAAGGCCGCCACGGCGTGCCGTCACTCAAGACGGTGATCACGCCGGTCGACAATGCGCACGCCACAAAGTCATTGAGAACAAGATCAAGCCGGACTCTGTCGGACATCCCGCAGGCAGTGGCGAAGCGCAGGCACGTCACGGTCATCTTCCCGAGATCGGTCTTCGACAACGCCTTCTCGGTATCGATCTTGGAGCGCGCGTAGGCTGTGAGCGGGTTGAGCGGATCGGTCTCCTTGCGAGCGCCGCCTTCCGCGAAACCGTAAACGCTGCAGCTGGACGCATATACGAAATGACTGACGCCCGCAGCAGCCGCCTTCTGCGCGATCTCGACACTGGACTGAAAGTTGATTTCCTTGGTGGGGTTCTCAAATCGAGAGCCCATCGGATCATTCGATACCGCGGCAAGCATCACCACCGCATCGACGCCCTGGAGAAGATCGCTGGGCAGGTCACGGACATCGCCGAAAACCTGCGCATTCAAGTTGCGCTCCGGCACGACACATGCGGTCGTCAGGCAATGGCCGAACCAACCGCTATCATAACCAATGAGTTCGGCTTGCGGAAAACGGGCGCGCAGATGTGCGATGAGCACCGGCCCGACATAACCCATATTCCCTACAACAACAATCTTCATCTATCTCTCACCAGATATGCCAAGGCGCCTTGCCCGAACTCCATAGCGCCTCAAGCTGGCGCTTATCACGCAGCGTATCCATCGGCTGCCAGAAGCCATGATGAAAATAAACCGAAAGCTGATTGTCGTGCGCGAGCCGCTGAAGCGGCTCCTGCTCCCATACCGTCGCATCGCCTTCGATATAATCGCCGACCTTCGGTGACAGCACGAAGAAGCCGCCATTGATCCAGCCGCCGTCTCCGACAGGCTTCTCCTGAAAACCGGTGACGCGACTTCCTTCTGTGCGCAACGCACCGAACCGGCCAGGCGGCTGAGTTGCCGTCACTGTGGCCAACCGGCCCTCGCGTTTGTGCAACTCGATGGTCGCGGGAATATTCACGTCTCCCACGCCATCGCCATAGGTGAGGCAAAACGCTTCGTCGTCCTTGACGTAAGGCAGAATGCGCTTGATGCGGCCGCCGATCATCGTATCGACGCCGGTATCAACGAGAGTGATGCGCCACGGCTCGGCTTTACTCTTGTGCACCTCCAGACTGTCGGCTGCCATATCAATGGTCACGTCGGACTGGTGCAGAAAGTAATTCCGGAAATATTCCTTGATAACGTAGCCCTTGTAGCCCAGGCAAACGACAAACTCGTTGATGCCATAGGCGCTGTAGATTTTCATGATGTGCCAGATGATCGGATACCCGCCGACCTCGATCATAGGCTTGGGGCGAACGTCAGTTTCTTCGGAGATGCGTGTACCGAGACCGCCTGCAAGTAGTACTGCCTTCATGATACAGCGCGCCACACCCTTAGAAGTAAGACAACCGAGATTAATTCAGGGCCAACTGAGTCTGCCAGAACAAAATTGCAAGCAGACCGGCAGCTACCGAACCGATTCCTGCGGCTACCTTAGTATACATTCTCGTTTGAACTGAAACCGTCAGTTTGCTGCTTGATGGATAATCAGGGCACACGACTGATTTTCTGCGTCATCATGTGCCGCTCGATGAGTTCGGGCGAAATCACGCCTGCCTCTAAGACGACATCACGCCAAGCCTCGAGTCCAACGATCCGATCCGGATTCAATTTTAATAAATCGACTTTTATGAACGGGAAACCCAACAATTCAATCAGGTCGCGCCAGAAGTAATGCGTGGGATTTATTCTCAGCGACCACAAGACAGTGAGACATGACGCTTCATCAAGCTGAGGACGAGCCTGCCTAATGAAAGGGACGATATTGAGAGTGGCTGCCTCGCGCCTCGCCTGATCTTGAGAGACAAGCTTTCGAAGCTCGTGGAGCTTACATAAGCATTCGAGCCGAAGACTGCTGCGGAGCGCCGCCTGACTCAACCCGATCTCACCGCGCCGAATGACCCAGTCGCGGCTATTCCGCAGCCACATCCGGCCAAAAAAATCTTTTAGAAATTCGATTGCTACAGGTCCTTTAAAGACCAGAAAATAGCTTTGCAGATGGTACGCGCGATCCCAGCTCTCAGTCAGGCCAATCAAATCGGCACGAGATGATGCAATTCTATCAAAAACCGTTTTGAGAGGACAGACTGGCCCCACGACTGAATCGTTAGTCAGCACCACTTCATTGCAATGGGGAAAGTGTTCTTGCAAAATGGGGAAGCTGTCTTTCCAAGCGCCAAAATCTCTCCCGAAAGAACGTCGCCTAATAATAAGCGAACAACTCTCTTTCAGCTTACGATAATCGACATCGTTCAGCTTGGGGCACATCGTCACGAATACGACGCTATAGCCCATTTCGCGATATTCATGGACGAGGCGCTGCACCGTCTCGGTGACACAGCCAAGAGGATTATAGTGAGCGTAGATAAGAATGCGGCTGCTGGTCCTGTCGTATTTCGACCCAACCTCGACATTCTTGACACGAGTCCCACGTACGCCGAGCGACTCTATAGCAGCATTCAGGTTCGCGAAGGCTCTGCGAATCTTGAAAGACGTCAACAGTCTCATGAACTACGTCCACCCCTTATCGGACAAAGGCGAGAATCTGCCGGCCATCGTTGATGGGCAGATGGCGACCATCGGTTGTCAGAATCTTTAAGTACACGAGGAAGTTTGTCTTTCTGTGGGCACATCAGCGTGTACTTACGAATAGCCCCCGAGAAAGGGGCTATTCCTGCTTAGATTCAATGTATGCACAGTTGGTGAGTCGGATCGAGCTTCCGATCACATCAATCTACTCTGCGAAACTGACGGACTGTCTATCAGGGTTTGAGCGTAGGGGACTTGCCCGCTCTCGCCGATCGAACGATCGTATTCGGAGGTCAGCCTCGGCGAACTGCTCGCGGCATCTATCGGAAATACCGCGCGAATGATCGGGAATATTTTGTGATGCTATCGGCAACATCGTGAGACGCCGCTGGTAAAGCACCAGACGAACGCACTTCGTTGCAGAGGCCGGTGCTGCCGCCAGACTCAGCCAAGTGCTAATATCTTGAAATCATGCCTGGATTTCTGGCGGAGAGAGCGGGATTCGAACCCGCGATACGGTTGCCCGTATACACACTTTCCAGGCGTGCGCCTTCAACCACTCGGCCACCTCTCCGTGGCGCCTGTCATGACGGCGTCGGCCGGATTTTGCAAGCGGGCCCGGGTCTCCCGGCTAACTTTTTTGACGAATAGCGAGATTTGTCAGGGCGTTGGGGTGGAAAGAGGCCTCAATGCAGCGCCGTGCTGGTGGCCTGCCACTGATACACCGCACCAGGCGACGGAGATTCGGCGTCCGCCCGCGGTTCTTCCGATGCGGCACGACCCATCTCGTGCGCGCTTTCCAGCGCCGAGATGAAGGATTCAAACCAGTTCTGGATATTGCCCGCCTGGAGCTTCGTCATCATCGCTTCCCAGCGCAACCGCCGCTCCGGCAGCGGCATCGCGAACGCCATACCGAGGGCACGTGCCATGCTGTCGATATCGTGTGGATTGACGATCAGCGCCGTCGTCAACTCATTCGCAGCGCCAGCAAATTTCGACAGTACCAGCACGCCCGGATCGACCGGGTTCTGTGCCGCGACATATTCCTTGGCGACGAGATTCATGCCGTCATAAAGCGGTGTCACCACGCCGACCTGCGCCGAGCGATAGAATCCCGCAAGCGTAGTCTGGCTGAAGCCCTTGTTGAGGTAGCGGATCGGCGTCCAGTCCACTTCGCCGTGGCGGCCGTTGACGTCGCTGACGAGTTGGGCGAGTTCGCATTGCAGATTGCCGTAGGCTTCGATCGCGCCACGCGAGGGATTGGCGATCTGCAATAACGAGACGGTGCGCTTCAGCGAAGGCTGAATCTCGAACAAGCGGTCGAATGCGCGAATGCGGTTCAGCAGTCCCTTGGAATAATCCAGCCTGTCGACGCCAATCGCGAGCCGCTCGCCATGCAGGCTCTTGCGAAGACGTGAGACGTCAGGATGAGACGCCGCACGCATCGCCTGCGCGGCAAAGCCATCGACATTGATGCCGATCGGAAAAGCGGCAAGCCGCGTCAACCCGAAGCGCGAATGGACGATGCCGTTCTTGACCGGCAGACCAAGCTCCAGCGTGAGGTAGCCTGCGAAATTTCCGCAATCCTCCTCGGTCTGGAATCCGATCAGATCATAGGCCAGCATCGATTCGATCAACGCACGATGATGAGGAACGCTCGCCATCACGCTGTGCGGCGCCCAGGGCGTGTGCAGAAAAAACCCGATCGGATGCTCCACACCGAGTTCGCGCAACTGTCCGCCGAGCGCAAGGAAGTGATAGTCCTGCACCCAGAACATCGTGTCCGGCTTGGAGAAGCGCATCAAGGCGCGCGCGACGAACGAATTCACCTCGCGATAGGATTCGTAATCATCCTGAGAGACGCGAATGAGATCCGGGCGCGAGTGCAGCGCCGGCCACAACGCGGAATTGGCGAAGCCTTCGTAATAGCCGCCGTAATGCGCAGCCGGCAAATCGAGCAAGGCCAGCGCGCCCTTCCCCAGCGATTCAATTCGCGCAAACGGCTCAGATTGCGAACCGTCGCGTACGCGATTGCTGGAACCCACCCACACTGCGCCGGAATTTTCCACCACCGGCAACAATGCGGCTGCAAGACCGCCTGTCATCGGCTCGTTGGGCTTTGCCCGAGCCACACGGTTGGAAACAACGACCAAGGTCACAGGGAGTACTCCGCTTGATGCGCAGATAAACGTCTGTTCATCAATATGGTTCCTAAGTGCTGCCTTGCGAAATTTACGGCGGCTCTGCGGCAGAGTCGCGGGAACTTCGGAACACGATTGAGAGTGCGAAGAATTTTCCAGCGTTTCAACCTTGACTTGCCAAAATTTTTTCGACCGAGAATCTTTCCAAACTCAAATCGTCATCGAACTGTCAACGAGACTCGCCAGCCACTGCCTCACATCGGTCGGACCTGAGAAGTAACCATCGACGCCGTGCGCATGACGCCCGACAGAAAATGAAACGCCTTTCAGATCCGGGATGATGGCGAAAACACTTTCATCGGTGACATCATCGCCAATAAAAATCGGGCGACGCACATTGAACGGCTCGTGCTTGAGAAGTTCCTTCACACCGGTCGCCTTGCTGATGCCGGCATTCTTGATCTCACAGACGGCTTTGCCCGGCAGCACATCGATCGGCGCTTCCGGCAGATCGGCGCGAATGGCAGAGACGGCGTCATAGATCGCACGCTCGAAGTTCGGCGCCTTGCGATAATGCAGCGCGATCGAATAGCCCTTGTCCTCGACGATGATGCGTGGATCGAGGCTCGCAATGGCGACAAAACGCTTCTTCAAATCCTTGTCCATCGGCGGCGCACGCACCGCATCGGCCTCACTGTCGACCGACAGCCGCATCTCCGCGCCATGCCCGCCAACGGCCGGCAACAGCATCGGCCGGAAGATATGATCGATATCAGCGAGCGAGCGGCCACTGACCAGCGCAAGCGCGCCATCGGTCCGCATGTGCAGTTCGCTCAACACCTCCGGAAGCTCGGGCGGCACCACCACTTCGCTCGGCGTCGGCGCGAGATCGAGCAGTGTGCCGTCAATGTCGAGCAGAAACGCGCAGTCTTCGAGCAACGGGGAGAAAACCGGATGATCCGATTCCGGATAGGAAGGCAGCAACGCAATATCCTCAGTCTTGATCATCATTCACTCCGCAACCGCCAAGGGGCGCGCGACGCTTTCGAGCGGCTTGCGCTCCGCATCGATGCCGAATTGCCACGCGATGACCGCTGCAACGATCATCAGCAATGAGCCGAAAACATAGCCTGCAAACACACTGATGCGCGAGCCGGTATCGATCAGCGCGCCGAGCAGCACGGGGCCCACCACACCGCCGATGGCAGTTCCAATCGCATAGAACAGCGCAATCGCAAGTGCCCGCACCTCAAGCGGGAACGTCTCGCTCACCGTCAGGTAGGCGGCACTCGCCGCCGCCGAGGCAAAGAAGAACACGACCATCCAGAGCAGCGTCTGCGTGGTGGCGCTGAGTACGCCAATCGCAAACAGATAACCCGAGATGACGAGCAGAACACCGGACATCGAATAGGTAAAGGCGATCATCCGCCGCCGCCCGATGGTATCGAACAGCCGCCCGAGCAGGAGAGGCCCGAGAAAGTTCCCCAGCGAGAACGGCAGGATGTACCAGCCGACGTGATCCGGCCTGACCTGGAAGAAATCCGTGAGCACCAGCGCGAAGGTAAAGAAGATCGCGTTGTAGAAAAAAGCCTGCGCCGACATCAGCGCGAGCCCCACCAGCGCACGCGGGCGATAGGTAACGAACAATGTGCGCGCGACTTCGCGAAGCGGCGTGTGGCTCCGCATCCGCAACCGGATCGATCGCAATTCACCCTCCCGCTCCGGCGCATGACGTGCATGGCGTTCGATGTCGCGGACGATCCGCTCAGCTTCGTCCGGGCGGCCATGCACCATCAGCCAGCGCGGGCTCTCCGGAATCCAGAACCGCATCACAAACACGATGAGACCAAGGACCGCGCCGATCAGGAAAGCGAGCCGCCAGCCAATCTCCGGATCGAGCACGGCGGGATCGAGCAGTACGATCGCACCCGCCGCGCCAAGCGCCGCACCGATCCAGAAGCTGCCGTTCACGATGAGATCGGTCCAGCCGCGATAGCGCGCCGGCACGAGTTCCTGAATCGTCGAATTGATCGCGGTGTATTCGCCGCCGATGCCGGCGCCGGTGAGAAAGCGGAACGTCGCATAGCTGGCGAGGTCCCATGACAGCGCCGTCGCAGCCGTAGCGAGCAGATAGAGCGTCAGCGTGATAAAGAACAATTTGCGCCGGCCGATCCGGTCGGTGAGCCAGCCGAAGCCGAGCGCCCCCAGCACCGCGCCTGCAAGATAGGCACTGCTCGCAAACCCGATATCGAGATTGCTGAATTGCAGCGTGCCGGATTGCTTCAAGGCGCCGGCGAGCGAACCCGCAAGCGTCACCTCAAGGCCATCGAGAATCCAGGTGATGCCGAGTGCGGCGATGACGCGGGTATGAAACGGACTCCACAACAGTGCATCGAGCCGCGCGGGAATGGTCGTCACCACCACCGCGCCGCCCGGCAACGCCTGCGCCGGCGAAGAGACCCTAGAGCTCTGCACCGCCGACCTTACCCTGCCCTCTCGCCCTTTCCGCTCGAAGCACGCTCACGCCTTGCCTTTCTCCTTGTCCTTTTTCTTGTCGCCATTTTTCTTGTCACCGTTCTTCTTCTCGCCGTTCTTCTTGTCGGTGCTCTTTTTCTCATTCGCGCGCATGGTGAAGCGCGCGTTGCCAAGACCGGTGCCGATGGTGAGGATGCCCCAGCGTTTGTAATCCTGCATGAAGGGGATTTCGCTCAGGCCCTGCACCACGCCATCATTGTGCATCAGCACGACAGTGTCGTGATCGCCGATCATCGGAATCTCTTCCGCCAGAATCTCCGGCAGGTTGAAGCGGCTGCTTTCCCAATTGCCGGGCAAATTCTGCGCGCCCTTCTCGATCGACCCATCGGCATCGATCACGCCGGGACAGGATACACCGATGAACGGCGCAAGCCGCAACCCTTCCGTGTCGGCGCGCGCGATCAGATCTTTCAGCATCTTGATGAGCTTCTTGATCGCGCTCTCGCGCGTCGGCTCGTCCTCGGCGTGACGCCACAGATCGAACGCCCAGACCCGCGCCTTGGACAGATCCGGCGCCTTCTTCTGCAGCGTCTCGACCACGCCGCAGCGGATGTTGCTGCCACCGATATCGACCGCGAGCAGACTGTCGAAGCCCTCAAAGATCCATGACGGGGCAAGATGCGCGCAACCGATCAGCCCCGCCTCGTCCGGGTCGAACCGGATCGGCACCATCTGCACCTTGAGGCCTTCGGCCTTGAGGATGATGTCGGTGCGCGCAATGGCGAGTTCGCCGAGCCGGCTCTGCCGGAAACCGCCGCCGACCACGATCGCCTCGGTCTTGTCCCAGGCCTTGCTCTTGAGGAAGCGGCCGGTGACGAAGGCAAGCTCCTGCGCGAACTCCTCGATGGCACTATGCACCACCGCCGCGGCCTCGATATCGTCACCGACCAGAATCTCGTCGAGCTTCTTCTTGCCGAGTTCGTCGGACGTCTTGCCACCGAACGGGTCGTCACCGCTCTTCTTTAATGGCTTGCGCCAGGCCTCGAGGATATCCTGGAACGCGCCCTTGCTGGCGCGGTCGCCGAGAAAACCGTCCTCGTCCTTGAGTTCGATATTGTAGCTGTCGACCTCGACCGACGGCAGCCGTGCCGCGCCGTGGTTTCCAATGCCGACCGCGCGGTTGTCCTCCGCCATGGAATGCTCGCCCCTCGCCGTTTGGGTGTTCGCAGGACAACGGCGATGGAACCCGATGGTTGCATCGCGAGAGCGCCAAAAATCCCGGAATCGGCTGATTTTCCTTCGATTTTGGCCGATTTTAGCGGCTCTTTACCTTGACTCGCGATCTTCCGCCGCTATAAGTCACCCACCCGGCGCGGAGGATTTCGCGCCGTTTGTTTTTGCCTGCGTAGGGCCTTGGCCGCGCCTGCATCGACAAACCAAACCTGTAGCGACTGAATAAGAAGCCGGCCCGGATGCGTCCGAGAGCCGGGATCGAACACGAAGGATGAGAACGATGTTCGCAGTCATCAAAACGGGCGGCCGGCAGTTCCGGGTCGTCCCGAATGATGTGCTTGAGATTGGCAAGATCACCGGCGATGTCGGCACGATCGTGCAGTTGGGTGAAGTCATGGCGGTGGGCGGCGATACGCCCGTGCTCGGCTTCCCCTTCATTGAAGGCGCTTCCGTCGCCGCCGAGATTTTGGACCACAAGCGTGGCCCCAAGGTCATCGCGTTCAAGAAGCGCCGCCGCAAGAATTCGAAGCGCAAGCGGGGCTACCGCGACGAGATCACGGTGATCCGCGTCACCGAGATCCTGACCGACGACAAGGCGCCGACGATCGGCCCGCGCGCGAAGAAGGAAAAGAAGGTCGAGGCCGCGCCTGCTGACGGCGAGGCACCGGCGAAGAAGGCTCCGGCCAAAAAGGCAGCCGCCAAGAAAGCGGCTCCGAAGGCCGCGGCCAAGAAGGCGCCCGCTAAAAAAGCGGCCCCGAAGGCCAAGAGCGAATAAAAGTGAGATGATTCCGTTACGGAATCGGGTTAGACACTGAGACGAATTCTGGAGACGAGCCATGGCTCACAAAAAGGCAGGCGGTTCCTCGCGCAACGGACGTGATTCGGCCGGCAAGCGTCTTGGCATCAAGGCGTTCGGCGGTCAGATCGTGATTCCGGGTAACATTATTGCGCGCCAGCGCGGCACCACTTGGCATCCGGGTCTCAATGTCGGCATGGGCACCGACCACACCCTCTTCGCCAAGGCTGAAGGCCGCGTCGAATTCCGCGCCAAAACCGGCGGCCGCACTTTCGTATCGGTCATCCCGGTAGCGGAAGCGGCTGAATAGACGGCAGAAAATTCTCTTCTGCCGGTCCTCGTTGATCCGGCAGAGAGCGCCTGAAGGCTCTTCAAGGGGAGACGGGAAACCGGCCTCCCCTTTAACTTTTCTGGCCGCCGGGGGACGGCCTGCAAAAGGAGCGAGCCATGCTACAGGAACACCCGATCCAGCCCTTGCAGGAACTGAGAACCGTCGTCCTCGAGACGGCGCGACTGGTTCTGCGCCAGCCGGCCCTCGCGGACGTAAAAGCCATTGCGCGCATCGTCGCCGATAAGCGCGTGGCCATGAACCTGCGTCGCGTGCCGCATCCCTATACGCTGGAGGATGCCGCGCAGTTCGTCTCAACCGCCGCTGCCGCCAACGGCATGACGTTTCTGATCGAGCATAAGGGTGAGGCCATCGGGCTTGCGAGCCTGACCTGGGATGAAAAGAACTCCCCCGAGCTCGGCTATTGTTTTGACGTGAAGCACTGGGGCAAGGGCTTCGGCACCGAAGCCGCCCGCGCGCTGATCGATTTCGCGTTCGAGGAATTCGCCATCGACGAAATCCGGTCCGGGGCACGCGTGGTCAATCCGGCCTCCCGCCACGTTCTGGAGAAGTGCGGCTTCCAGTGGACCGGGGTGGAATTACATCGCTTCCTCGCGCTCGGCTCCTCCACGCCGGTCGACCGCTTCCGCCTCAAGCGCGCGGTGTGGGCCTCGCTGCGGGACTGGTCCTCCGCGAGGCGATATTAACGAGACCATGCGAGGGGCACGGCCGACTGTTGTCGGGCGTGCCCGTTCGCGTTACGGGTAAGCCATGAAATTCCTCGACGAAGCCAAGGTCTATATCCGCTCTGGCGACGGAGGAAACGGCTGCGTCGCGTTCCGCCGCGAGAAGTTCATCGAGTATGGCGGGCCGAACGGCGGCAATGGCGGCCGTGGCGGCGACGTCATCATCGAGACGGTCGACGGCCTAAACACCCTGATCGATTACCGCTACCAGCAGCACTTCAAGGCGCAGAAGGGCGGCCACGGCATGGGCTCCGACCGCCATGGCGCGGGCGGCGATGACATCGTCCTGAAAGTGCCGGTCGGCACGCAGGTATTCGACGAGGATCGCGAGACCCTGCTTCACGATTTCACCAGGCTCGGCGAGCGCTTCGTCATTGCCAAGGGCGGCAATGGCGGTTTCGGCAACGCCCATTTCAAGAGCTCGACCAATCGCGCGCCGCGCCACGCCAATCCCGGCCAGCCCGGCGAGGAGCGCTGGATCTGGCTCCGCATGAAGCTGATTGCCGATGCCGGCCTCGTCGGATTGCCGAACGCCGGCAAATCGACCTTCCTCTCCGTCGTCAGCGCCGCAAAGCCGAAGATCGCCGACTATCCTTTCACCACGCTGCATCCGCAACTCGGCGTCGTGCGCAGCGACGGCCGCGAATTCGTGCTCGCAGACATTCCGGGGCTGATCGAAGGTGCGCATGAAGGCACCGGCCTTGGCGACCGCTTTCTCGGCCATGTCGAGCGTTGCCGCGTGCTGCTGCATCTTGTCGATGCAACCTGCGAGCATGCGGGCAAGGCTTACAAGATCGTGCGCAATGAGCTGGCCGCCTACGAGCACGACTTGACCGACAAGGTCGAGATCGTCGCGCTGAACAAGATCGACGCCGTGACGCCCGAGCAACTCAAAGAGCAGAAGGCGCGGTTGAAGCGCGCGGCGAAGCAGACACCGATGCTTGTCTCCGGCGTCACCGGCGAAGGCGTGCCGGAGGTGTTGCGCGCGCTGACTGACGTCATCAGCGAAGCGCCGGTCTCGACCAAGGCAAAGGGCGAGCCGACAGAGAACGAGACGCCGCCACCATCGACGGGCTGGTCGCCGCTGTCGAACTGAACCTGTTTTCTGTCACCGATAAAAAGCTTTTCTCCATGTCGCATTCTGATCTCCGGCTGACCGATTTCCGCCGCATCGTCATCAAGGTCGGCTCGTCGCTCCTGATCGACTCCGCCGCGGGCAAGGTGAAAAGCGCCTGGCTCGCCGCGCTGGCCGACGACATCGCGGCGCTGCATCGCGCCGGCAAGGATGTGCTGGTCGTCTCTTCCGGTTCGATCGCGCTCGGCCGCTCGCGACTGAAACTGCCGTCCGGCACGCTGAAGCTCGAGGAAAGCCAGGCGGCCGCCGCCGTCGGCCAGATCGCGCTGGCACGGATCTGGGCAAAAGTGCTCGACCATCACGGCATCGGCGCCGGACAGATTTTGGTCACATTACGTGACACCGAGGAACGCCGCCGTTATCTCAATGCCCGCTCGACCATCTCGAAGCTTCTGGAATGGCGCGCGGTGCCGGTCATCAACGAGAACGACACCGTCGCGACCAGCGAAATCCGCTATGGCGACAACGACCGTCTCGCCGCGCGCGTCGCCACCATGACGAGCTCCGATCTGCTGATCCTGCTCTCCGACATCGACGGGCTCTACACCGCCCCGCCCGGCATCAATCCGAATGCGAAGCTGATCCCCGTGGTGGAATCGGTGACGGCGGATATCGAGGCAATGGCGGGCGCGGCCGGGTCCGAATTATCGCGCGGCGGCATGCGGACCAAGATCGAAGCGGCGAAGATCGCAACCTCCGCAGGCACGCATATGCTGATCGCCTCCGGCAAGATCGATCATCCGTTGCAGGCCATCATCGACGGCGGCCCCTGCACATGGTTCCTCACACCGGCGAATCCGGTAACCGCGCGCAAGCGCTGGATCGCGGGCTCGCTGGAGCCGAAAGGTGTTCTGGTGATCGATGCCGGCGCGGTGAAGGCGCTGGACGCCGGGCGCAGCCTCCTGGCCGCAGGCGTCACGCGTATCGAGGGAACGTTTGCTCGCGGCGATGCCGTGGTGGTGCGCGGTCCGGACGGCCACGAAATCGGCCGCGGGCTTGTCGCCTACAGCGCCGACAATGCCGAGCGCATCAAGGGAAAATCCTCGGCGGCGGCATCCAAGATTTTGGGCCTTACCGGCCGCCCGGAAATGATCCACCGCGACGACCTCGTGGTGTCGCACCATCACGACAATGGCCACAATAACGGTAGCCATGGCGTCTCCACGCCGGCTCCGGAGCCAAGCGCCTGATCGAGCACCACACTCGGCCAATGGCCGAGCGGGCTGCCTGCTCCCCGCCTGCCTGTTTCTATGCTACGGCATGAAATCCGGCGCGCGCCACCCTACATAGACGCTCAAGAAACCGCTCAAGACAGACGCTCATGAACGCCCCGCTGAAAGCCGACGACACCGATCTTGCCGCTCTGATGGCTGACCTCGCCACCAAGGCGCGCGCGGCTGCACGCGTGCTTGCGCTGGCCCCGGCCGAGCAGAAGAACACAGGCCTTGCCGCGATGGCGGCGGCCTTGCGTGCGTCCGCGCCCAAACTTCTTGCGGCCAACGCCGAGGACGTCGCTGAGGCCCGCGCCTCCGGCGCAACGCCCGCGTTCGTCGATCGTCTTGCACTCAACGATGCACGCATCGAGACGATGGCGGCGGGACTTGATGTCGTGCGCGGCCTCGACGATCCGGTCGGCAAGGTGACTGAGCGATGGACTCGCCCGAACGGAATGACCATCGAGCGCGTGCGTGTACCGCTCGGGGTTGCCGCGGTAATTTTCGAGAGCCGTCCGAACGTGCTGGCGGATGCCGGCGCGCTGTGCCTGAAATCCGGCAACGCCGTGATCCTGCGCGGCGGCTCGGACAGCTTCCGGTCCTGTCAGGCGATCCATGCCTGTCTGACGCAGGGCTTGCGCGAAGCCGGTCTGCCGGAAGCCGCAATCTCGCTGGTGCCGACGCGCGATCGCGCCGCCGTCGGTCTTTTGCTCTCCGGCCTCGACGGCCGGATCGACGTCATCGTGCCGCGCGGCGGCAAGAGCCTCGTCGCGCGCGTCGAAGCCGAGGCGCGCGTGCCGGTGTTCGCGCATCTCGACGGCAACAACCATGTGTTCGTCGACAAGGCCGCTTCGCTCGACATGGCCAAGACCATTGTGCTCAACGCCAAGATGCGTCGCCCCGGCATTTGCGGCGCGGCCGAGACGCTGCTTGTCGACAAGGCTGCGGCGCCCGCGCAGCTCAAGCCTCTCGTCGGCATGCTGATCGACGCCGGCTGCGAAGTGCGCGGCGATACCGACGTGCAAAAGGCCGATGCGCGCGTGACGCCCGTGACCGAGGACGACTGGGCGACCGAATTCGAAGCGCCGATCATCGCCGCGAAAGTCGTCGGCGGTCTCGACGAAGCGATCGCGCATATCGAGCGTTACGGCTCGCATCATACCGACGCCATCGTCACCGACGATGCAACGGCGGCGACGCGCTTCCTCAACGAGGTCGATTCCGCAATCGTGCTGCACAACGCCTCGACACAATTCGCCGACGGCGGCGAGTTCGGCTTCGGCGCAGAAATTGGAATCGCCACCGGCAAGTTTCATGCTCGCGGCCCGGTCGGCGTCGAGCAACTGACGTCGTTCAAATATCGCGTCCACGGCACGGGGCAGACGCGCCCGTGACCTCTTTGCCGGAGCTGCGCGAGGCGATCCCGCTCCATACAGAGGGTATGCGCATCGGCCTGTTGGGTGGCTCGTTCAATCCGCCGCATCAGGCGCATCGCGACATTTCGTTGTTCGCGATGAAGCGGCTCGGGCTCGACCGGGTGTGGTGGCTGGTGACGCCGGGCAATCCATTGAAGAGCGACGCGCCGCACAGCCTCGAAAAACGCATGGAGGCCGCGCGCGACCTTGCCCGCCATCCGCGGATCGACGTGAGCTGTCTCGAATCCGTCATCGGCACGCGATATACGGTCGACACCATTGCGTTTCTGAAGCGGCGCTGTGCTGCCGTGCGTTTTGTCTGGATCATGGGAGCCGACAATCTCGCGCAATTCCATCGCTGGAAGGGTTGGCGCACCATTGCCGCCGACGTCCCGATCGCCGTGATCGACCGGCCGCCTGAAAACCTCGGCGCATTATGCTCACCGGCTGCACAAGCCCTGGCACAACACCGCATCGCGGAACGCGACGCCCCGCGCCTGCTTGCCATGACGCCGCCGGCCTGGGTGTTCCTGACCGGTATGAAGTCGCCGTTGTCGTCGACCGCGAGGCGGAACCCGGACGGGAGCTGGAAGACGTGACACAAACAGCACAACTTATAAGCCGCGTCAGGCTGGACGATTGAAAGCCGCGATATCACATGCGTAAAATACAACCTGCGGGCAGCGTGGATTCGATGCCCGCAATACAGTGAAAGGAGTGGTCCCTGACCGCATCTGCATTGTCTCGGGCGGAAGCCAAGCTTTCCCCCATCGCTGTCCCGAAGGCGCGCCCTGACGCCGACGAGACGCTGAGCCTGATCCTCTCTCGCCTCGATGATATGAAGGCCGAGGAGACGATCACCATCGACCTTCGCGGCAAATCCCCTCTCACCGACTACATGGTCATCACCACCGGACGGGTGAACCGCCATGTCGGCGCGATCGCGGAGGATGTCGTCAAGGGCCTGAAAGAAAGTGGCGTTACAGCCCCGCATGTCGAAGGGCTGCCCAATTGCGATTGGGTGCTCATCGATTCCGGCGACGTCATCGTCCACGTCTTCCGGCCCGAGGTGCGCGAGTTCTACAATCTCGAAAAGATGTGGACCTCGGAGAAACCGGCGAAGAAGGCGCGCTGACCGGCCCACGGCGCGCGAACTGACCCCATCACGCGCGGCCTGCGGGCCGCCACAGGGATTTTGACGGCCGCGGACAAGACATAAGGCAAGCGCAACGGTCTTGAGATGGTCTTGACCCGGCTTGCCATTTCGCCGGACAAACGACGCTCCCCCGAAAGGACAGACCCGACAAACGCGCGGGCTCGTCCGCGTACAGGATACGATGCGGATCATCGTCATTGCCGTCGGCCGCCTCAAGCAGGGCCCGGAGCGCGAGCTTGCCGAGCGCTATCGCGAGCGTTTCGAGAGTCTCGGCCGCAAGCTCGGTTTTCGCGGCCTCGATATCGTCGAGCTGCCGGAGAGCCGTCATGCCGATGCGACCGGGCGGATCGCGGAGGAAGCCAACGCCATCGCCGCGCATATTCCCGAGCATGCCGCCGTCGTGGCGCTCAGCGAGCGCGGCGACAATCTCGACAGCGCCACACTGGCCCGCCATCTTGGGCGCTGGCGCGACGATTCGGTCCCCTGTGCGGTGTTCCTGATCGGCGGCGCTGACGGCCTCTCCGCTGAGTTGAGCCGCGTGGCGAAAATCCGCCTCGCGTTCGGCAAGGCGACCTGGCCGCATCAGATCGTGCGTATCCTGCTGCTGGAGCAGATTTATCGGGCCGGTACGATTCTCGCCGGCCACCCCTATCACCGGGCCTGAGCGGAGACCTCAATTTGATTTTCGCCGTGCGCCATCCGTCTCTTCGCTCCCGGCTTTGCCGCGGCGGAGCGGTTGCGCTCGTGCTCTCGCTCACGGCATCGGGTGTACTCGCACAAACCGCATCACCGTCACCGCCCGATCAGGCGGCCATCGACCAGCGCAACAAAGAGCTCGAGGCGTTGCGCGCGAAGCAGAAAGAAGCGGCCGAGGCCGAGCAGCGCCTCAAGGCCGAGATCGCGACCCTCGGTCAGGACCGCACCAAGCTCAACCAGCAACTGATCGACACCGCCGCCCGCATCCGCACCATCGAGACCAACATCAGCGACAGCGAGGGCCGCATCCGCCCGCTCGATGCACGCGAGGCCGAGATTCGCCTGTCACTGGAGACGCGGCGTGACCGGATCGGGGAAGTGCTCGCGGCCTTGCAGCGCGCCGGCCGTCGCGCACCGCCAGCACTTCTGGTGACGCCGGAGGACTCGCTGCAATCGCTGCACACCGCGATGCTGCTCGGCGCCACGGTCCCGGAAATGCGCGCCCGTGCGCTACAGCTTGCGAGCGATCTCGGCGAGCTCATTCAGGTGCGCAAAAACATATCGGAGGAACGTGACCGCCTCAAAGGCGAGCGCGATCGGTTGACCACCGACAGCACACGCCTCGCCGCGCTGGTCGAGGAGCGGCAGAAGCAGCAGTCCGAGATCGAGCGCAACATGGCGGCGGAAGCCCGGCGCGCCGCGAACCTCGCCAAGGAGGCGGGTAGCCTGCAGGACCTCATTGCCAAAATGGAACAGGACCTGCAGAGCGCCGCCAAGGCGGCGGCCGCTGCGGAATTGAAAGGAACTCCTCCCTCCGTCAACGGAAAGCCAAATTTGCGCGGCATGCAGGACACCGCGCGCCTCAGCCCGGCGATCGCCTTTGCCACCGCAAAGGGATTGTTACCTCTCCCGGTCAACGGCACGAAGATCCGAAGCTATGGCGGGCCGGACGGTAATGGCGGGCAGGAAAAGGGCATTTCAATCGCAACGCGCCCCGGTGGACAGGTCACAACCCCGTGTGACGGGTGGGTGGTCTATGCCGGGCCGTTCCGCAGCTATGGACAACTCTTGATCCTCAATGCGGGCGGCGGGTATCATGTCCTGCTCGCCGGAATGGACCGTATTTCGGTCAATATTGGCCAGTTTGTACTGACGGGGGAGCCGGTGGCGACGATGGGATCACAGTCTCAGGTCGCCTCCATTCTGGCAGCGCCATCGAGCCAGCCCGTGCTGTATATTGAGTTCCGGAAAGACGGGACTCCGATCGACCCAGGTCCGTGGTGGACTGCAAAGGAAGGCGAAAAGGTTCGCGGATGATGCGCAAGACTTCTCTCATTCTTCTCAGCGCCGCCGCCGGCGCCGCCGCGACCCTCCTGTTGACCCAGCCGCGCGCGTCGCTGATGGGCACCACAGCCCGCGCGGCCGCCGCCGACACCTATCGCCAGCTCAATCTGTTCGGCGATGTATTCGACCGCGTCCGCAGCGACTACGTCGAGAAGCCCGACGACAAGAAGCTGATCGAGAGCGCCATCAGCGGCATGCTGACCGGCCTCGACCCGCATTCGAGCTATATGGATTCAAAGAGCTTCAAGGATATGCAGGTGCAGACCCGCGGTGAGTTCGGCGGGCTCGGCATCGAGGTGACGATGGAAGACGGCCTCATCAAGGTGGTCTCACCGATCGACGACACACCTGCCTCGCGGGCCGGCATCCTTGCCAACGACATCATCACCAATCTCGACGACGAAGCGGTGCAGGGCCTCACCCTGAACCAGGCCGTCGACAAGATGCGCGGCCCGGTCAACACCAAGATCAAGCTCAAGATTGTCCGCAAGGGTCAGGATAAGCCGATCGAGGTGACGCTGACACGCGACAACATCCGCGTCCGTGCGGTGCGTGCCAAGGTGCAGGAAGGCGATATCGCCTATATCCGCATTACCTCGTTCAACGAGCAGACCACCGAAGGGCTGAAGAAGGAGATGACCAATCTCCAGCAGCAGATCGGCGGCAACGACAAGGTCAAGGGCTACATCCTCGACCTGCGCAACAACCCCGGCGGCTTGCTGGAAGAAGCGGTCTCTGTGTCGGACGCCTTCCTCGATCGCGGCGAGATCGTCTCGACCCGCGGCCGCAATGCCGAGGAAACCCAGCGCCGCACCGCCAAGCCCGGCGACCTTGCCAAGGGCAAGCCGGTTGTCGTGCTGATCAACGGTGGTTCGGCGTCCGCGTCGGAGATCGTCGCCGGCGCACTGCAGGATCAGAAGCGTTCGACCACGATCGGCACGCGCTCGTTCGGCAAGGGCTCGGTGCAGACCATCATTCCGCTCGGTTCGAACAACGGCGCGCTGCGCCTCACCACCGCGCGCTACTTCACGCCGTCTGGCAAGTCGATCCAGGCCAAGGGCATCAGCCCGGACATCGAAGTGCTGCAGGATATTCCGGACGAGCTGAAGGCCAAGACCGACACCAAGGGCGAGGCTTCGCTGCGCGGCCACCTCAAGGCGGACGGGCAGGAGGAAACAGGCTCGCAGTCTTATGTCCCGCCGGATGAGAAGAACGACAAGGCGCTGCACACCGCCATCGATCTTCTGCACGGCATCAAGCATAACGCTGCCAATACGACGACCCCGCCTCCGTCGGGCGGCAAAACGGCGAACTAACTCTTCGCTTCACGATTAATAAGAAGGCGGCCCCAGCGGCCGCCTTCTTTATTTCAGGGTTACCAACAGCGATACGAGGCAGCCGATGAGCAAGACCATGAGCGAAAAAGAAAAGATGCTCGCAGGCGAATTGTATCTGCCGAGCGATCCGCAGATTCAGGCCGACAGCGCCGCAACGCAGGTCTGGCTCGCGCGCTACAATGCAATGCTCGGCCAGCCTGCCGCCGCACGGCTTGCCGTGCTGCGCGAGCGGATGACGACGGGTGAGCAGTGCGACCTGCGCCCGCCGTTCTATTGCGATTACGGTTTCAATATCCGTCTCGGCACAGGCGTGTTCATGAACTTCAACTGCGTCGTGCTCGACGTGACCTATGTCACCATCGGCGACCGCACCCAGATCGGCCCCGCCGTGCAGATCTACGCCGCCGACCATCTGCGCGATCCCGCCCAGCGCCGCGAGGGGTTTGAATTTGCCCGGCCGGTCACGATCGGTTCCGATGTCTGGATCGGCGGCGGTGCGATCATTCTGCCCGGTATCACCATCGGTGATGGCGCCCTGATCGGCGCAGGGAGCGTGGTGACGTCCGACGTTGCCGCCGGCACGACCGTGGTCGGCAACCCGGCTCGCCCCCGCCGGGCTGTCTGAGGGCCAAGGCCGGGCGAGGCGATCCCACCTGCTCATGGTAGGATTCGCGCGATGATTCGCAGGGCCTCCCACCGTGGTCGATGATTTCAGCGCGCCGCTCGGGCAGAATGCGCCGCGCCGGCGTCGCTTTCGGCTGCCTTTCACCGCGCCGCAGGCCATCGCCACCGTCTCAGGCCTGTTTCTGCTGACCTTTCTCGGCTTTGCGATCTTCGGGCGCGACCCGATGGGCGGCGAGCCGATCGTGACCGCAACCTACGACCCCGCCAAACTGCCGGGCGCGACCCAGTCCGCCATTCCGCCCGCCGCTCCGATCACCGCTGCCGCGCCGAACGGGCAGAAGACCGTCACCATCATCGATGGCTCGAGCGGCCAGCGCCGCGAAATGGTGGTCGGCGCTGAAGGCTCCACGGATACCGAGAGCGACACCCCGGCGCTCCAGACCGGCATCAACCAGCGGCTTCTCGAGAACTCACGTTACGGCCTCGTGCCTATTTCCGCCGACGGGCTGAAGCCCTGGCGCGTCTATGCCGCAAGCACCGATCTGCAGCGCGCCCGCGCCGCCACCATGCCGACGATCTCGCTTGTGATCGGCGGGCTCGGTGTCGGCTCGGCCAAGACCAATGACGCGGTGCTGCGCCTGCCGGGCGCGGTGACGCTCGCCTTCACACCCTACGGCTCCGATCCCGGCAAACTGATTGCACGCGCACGCGCGCAGAAGCACGAAGTGCTGCTGCAGGTGCCGATGGAGCCCTACGATTATCCTGATAACGATCCCGGCCCGCAGACGCTGCTCGCCACCGCAAGCGCGGAGCAGAATGTCGATCGTCTGATGTGGCACATGAGCCGCTTCCAGGGATATGTCGGCCTTGCGAACTTCATGGGCTCGCGCTTCGTCGTCTCCGACGCCGCGATGCAGCCGATCGTGCAGGAAGCCGCGCGCCGCGGCCTCGCATGGTTCGACGACGGCTCGGTGCCGCGCAGCCTCGCCGGCCAGCTTGCAGGCGCGCAAGGTGCTCCGTCCACAACCGCAGATCTGGTGATCGATCAGGTTCCGACGTCGGCCGAGATCGACAAGAATCTCGCCAAGCTGGAGAACCTCGCACGCGAACGCGGCACCGCCGTCGGCATGGCCTCGGCGCTGCCGGTGTCGATCGAACGGATCGGTGCATGGGCGCAGCGGCTGGAGAATCGAGGCATTCTTTTGGTGCCGTTGACAACCACCCTGATGAAATCAAAATCGAGCTGACCTCCAGCGCCTTCCCTCAGCGCGCCGGAGCCAACAGCCATACAGTCGAAGGTCTCTCTCATGGCGCGTTACGAAGATCTGCCCTACCGCAGTTGCGTCGGCATGATGCTTCTCAACCCCAAGGGGCTTGTCTTCATCGGCCGGCGGGTCGGCGGCACCGAGTTGATCGATCCCGCGCATGTCTGGCAGATGCCGCAAGGTGGCATCGATCCCGGCGAGGATTACTGGGAAGCAGCGCAACGCGAACTTCTCGAAGAGACCAACGCACGCTCGATCGAAAAACTCGCCGAGGCGACCGACTGGTTCACCTACGATATCCCGCGCATGATTGCCGGGCGCTCATGGAAGGGCCGCTATCGCGGCCAGCGGCAGAAGTGGTTTGCGATCCGCTTCACCGGCGATGACAGCGAGATCAATGTCGCCTCACCCGCCGGCCACAAGGCGGAATTCGTCGACTGGCGCTGGGAGCCGATGCAGAATCTTCCCAACCTCGTCGTGCCCTTCAAGCGCCCGGTCTACGAGCGCGTGGTGAAAGAGTTTTCCCGCTTCGCGGGGGAGTGAGGCAGGCGGGCTGCCCCACCGTCATTGCGAGCGACGTCTCCTTCACCTCTCCCCGGCGGGGAGAGGGAGCGCATCGCGAGTTGCGGAGGGGCTTACCCTTCAACAAGTAGCTTCACGCAAATAAGAAAAAGCCCCGCCAAAGCGGGGCTTTTTGATTTTCAAAACCGAGAGCTTTAGTGCATCCCGGTCGACGTGATGTGCTGCTGGATGACCTTGAAGTGGTCGAGCCGCGCGATCGCCTTGTCGAGCTCGTTGCCGGGCTCTTCGTTCTTCAAGTTCGATTCCATCTCCTCGATCTGGCGAGCAAATGCCGCGCGGTCGAGATCGGCGAGCGAGGTTGCCGTGTCGGCAAGAACCGTGAGCCCCTTCTCGGAGACTTCGGCCAGACCGCCGAGCACGATGATCTTCTCGTGCTTGCCGCCGATGGTGACGGTGAGAATGCCCGGGCGCACGCTCGCCACCAGCGGCGAGTGTCCCGCGAGCACGCCGAAGTCGCCCTCGACGCCGGGAACGTCAACCTGCTCGACCTCGCCCGAGAAGGCGATCTTTTCCGGCGAGACGAGATCGAAGTGGAAGGTAGCCATGTTCACTTCTCGTTGTCTTCACCTCTCCCGCTTGCGGGGGAGGTCGAACGCGCAAGCGTCCGGGAGGGGGAGATCGGGAGGAAGCAATGCCCCCTCCCCGGCCCTCCCCCGCGAGCGGGAGAGGGAGAAAACTCTTACGCCGCTTCCGCCGCGAGCTTCTTACCCTTCTCGACGGCTTCCTCGATGGTGCCGACCATGTAGAAGGCTGCTTCCGGCAGGTGGTCGTACTTGCCCTCGCAAAGGCCCTTGAAGCCCTTGATGGTGTCGGCGAGCTCGACGAACTTGCCCGGCGAACCGGTGAAGACTTCCGCGACGTGGAACGGCTGCGACAGGAAGCGCTCGATCTTGCGGGCGCGCGCCACCGTCAGCTTGTCCTCTTCGGACAGTTCGTCCATGCCGAGAATGGCGATGATGTCCTGCAGCGACTTGTAGCGCTGCAGCACCTGCTGAACCATGCGCGCGGTTTGATAGTGCTCCTCACCGACGACGAGCGGCGACAGCATGCGCGAGGTGGAGTCGAGCGGGTCCACCGCCGGATAGATGCCCTTTTCCGAGATCGCGCGGTTGAGCACGGTCGTCGCGTCCAAGTGGGCGAACGAGGTCGCCGGCGCCGGGTCGGTCAAGTCGTCGGCCGGCACGTAAATCGCCTGCACCGAGGTGATCGAACCCTTGGTCGTGGTGGTGATACGCTCCTGCAGCGCGCCCATGTCGGTCGCAAGCGTCGGCTGATAACCCACCGCCGAAGGAATACGGCCGAGCAGCGCCGACACTTCCGAGCCCGCCTGCGTGAAGCGGAAGATGTTGTCGACGAAGAACAGCACGTCCTGGCCCTGATCGCGGAAGTGCTCCGCAACGGTGAGGCCGGTGAGGCCGACGCGGGCGCGCGCGCCCGGAGGCTCGTTCATCTGGCCGTAAACGAGAGCGCACTTCGAACCTTCGCCACCGCCCTTCTTGTTCACGCCCGATTCGATGAACTCGTGATAGAGGTCGTTGCCCTCGCGGGTACGCTCGCCGACGCCGGCGAACACCGAGTAGCCGCCGTGGGCCTTCGCGACGTTGTTGATCAGTTCCTGAATGAGCACGGTCTTGCCGACGCCCGCGCCGCCGAACAGGCCGATCTTGCCGCCCTTGGCGTAAGGCGCGAGCAGGTCGACGACCTTGATGCCGGTGACGAGAATTTCAGCTTCGGTCGACTGCTCGGTATAGGCCGGCGCTTCCTGGTGGATCGCGCGGGTGCCGTCCGCCTTGACCGGACCGCCTTCGTCGACCGGCTCGCCGACGACGTTCATGATGCGGCCGAGCGTGCCCTCGCCGACCGGCACCTTGATCGGTGCGCCGGTGTCGGTGACTTCCTGTCCGCGCACCAGACCTTCGGTGGTGTCCATCGCGATCGCGCGCACGGTGGATTCACCGAGATGCTGCGCGACCTCGAGCACCAGGCGATGACCCTGGTTCGTGGTTTCAATCGCGTTCAGAATCGCCGGCAGATAACCGTCGAACTGCACGTCGACGACCGCACCGATGACCTGCGTGATGCGTCCGACCTGATTGGCGGGTTGGGCCATGGAAACTCTCTCCTTGATAACTTAGACGGCGATCAGCTTGACGGGGACGTTCCCCTTGGTCGCCTTGGAATACGGGCAAATCGAGTGGGCATCTTCGATCAGGGCCTGCAGCTTGGCCTTGTCGGCACCCGGCAACGCGACACGAAGCTCAGCCGACAGCGAGAACGAGCCATCGTTGATGTTCAGCGTCACGTCGCACGTCACTTTCGCGGCCTGGCCGTCGAGGCCGTGCTTCTTTGCAAGCACGAGGATCGCCTGACCGAAACAGGCCGACCAGCCGAGCGCGAAGAGCTGCTCGGGATTGTGTCCCTCACCCGAGCCGCCGATGTCCTTCGGCAGCGCCATCGCCAGCGCGAGGCCGCCGTTTTCCAGAACAGCACGGCCGTTGCGGCCGCCGGACGTTGTCGCCTGTGTTGAGTAAGATGGCATTGCTTCTCTCCTCAGATAGCCTCGGCGCCGGAGATGATTTCGATCAGTTCCTTCGTAATCATCGCCTGTCGGGTGCGGTTATAAATCAGGGTCTGCTTGCGGATCATGTCCCCCGCGTTGCGGGTTGCGTTGTCCATCGCGGTCATCTGCGCGCCGTAGAACGAGGCGTTGTTCTCAAGCAGCGCGCGGAAGATCTGGATCGCGAGGTTGCGCGGCAGAAGGTCGGCAAGAATTTCGTTCTCTTCCGGCTCGTAGTCGTAGACGGCAGAGGCGGACGCAGCCCCCTCTTCCTTCTCTTCGATCACGAGCGGGATGATCTGCTGAGCGGTCGGCACCTGGGCGATCACCGACTTGAACTGCGAATAGAACAGCGTGCAGACGTCGAACTCACCAGCCTCGAACATGCCGACGATCTTCTTGGCGATGTCCTCGGCGTTCTTGTAGCCCAGCACCTTCACCGAGCGCAGCTCGACGTTGCCGACGATCTGCTTCTCGAACAGGCGGCGGAGCTGCTCGTAGCCCTTGCGGCCGACGCAGAAAATCTTGACCTGCTTGCCCTCGTTCATCAGCGCGAGAGCGCGGTCGCGCGCAAGACGCACGATCGAGGAGTTGAAAGCGCCGGAGAGGCCGCGCTCGCCGGTGCACACCAGAAGAAGATGAACCTGATCGCGTCCGGTGCCGGACAGAAGAACCGGCGCGCTGTCGGAACCCGCCGCGGCGGAGGCGATGTTGGAAATCACCGCGGCCATCCGCTCGGCGTAAGGCCGCGCGGCTTCCGCCGCCATCTGCGCGCGGCGCAGCTTCGAGGCCGCGACCATCTGCATGGCCTTGGTGATCTTTTGCGTCGCCTTGGTGGAGGCGATGCGGACACGCATGTCCTTGAGTGAAGCCATTCCGGTCTCGTCCACTACATCTCGGTTGCACCCCCTCTCCCGCTTGCGGGGGAGGGCCGGGGTGGGGGCGCTTAAAGATACCCCCTCCCGACCGGCCTTCGCCGGTCGACCTCCCCCGCAAGCGGGAGAGGTGAAAGCGTTTAAGCGAACGTCTTGACGAAGCCGTCGACCACGCTCTTGAGCTTGGCGGCGTTATCGTCGGAGAGATCGCGGCTGTCGCGGATCGCGTTCAGAATGTCGACGTGCTTGCCGCGCAGAAGCGACAGCAGCCCGTCCTCGAACGCGCGCACCTTGTTGAGCGGCAGCGCATCGAGATAGCCGTTGGTGCCGGCCCAGATCACGACGACCTGCTCTTCCATCTTGAGCGGCGAGAACTGCGGCTGCTTCAGAAGCTCGGTCAGACGCGCGCCGCGGTTGAGGAGGCGCTGGGTCGAAGCGTCGAGGTCCGAGCCGAACTGCGCGAACGCCGCCATTTCGCGGTACTGCGCGAGCTCGCCCTTGATCTTGCCGGCGACCTTCTTCATCGCCTTGGTCTGCGCCGAGGAGCCGACGCGCGACACCGAGAGGCCGACGTTCACCGCTGGGCGGATGCCCTGGAAGAACAGGTCGGTCTCAAGGAAGATCTGACCGTCGGTGATCGAAATCACGTTGGTCGGAATGTAGGCCGACACGTCGTTCGCCTGGGTCTCGATGACCGGCAGCGCGGTGAGCGAGCCTGCACCGAGCGAGTCGTTCAGCTTCGCCGAGCGCTCGAGCAAACGGGAGTGCAGGTAGAACACGTCGCCCGGGTAAGCTTCACGGCCCGGCGGGCGGCGCAGCAGGAGCGACATCTGGCGGTAGGCGACGGCCTGCTTGGACAAGTCGTCATAGATGATGACGGCGTGCATGCCGTTGTCGCGGAAGTACTCGCCCATGGTGCAGCCGGTGAACGGCGCGAGGTACTGCATCGGCGCGGGGTCCGAGGCGGTCGCGGCAACGACGATGGAATATTCCAGCGCGCCCTGCTCTTCGAGCACCTTCACGAACTGCGCGACGGTGGAGCGCTTCTGACCGACCGCGACGTAGACGCAGTAGAGTTTCTGGCTTTCCGGAGCGCCGGCGACGTTGAGCGGCTTCTGGTTGAGGATGGTGTCGAGCGCCACCGCGGTCTTGCCGGTCTGGCGGTCGCCGATGATGAGCTCGCGCTGGCCGCGGCCGATCGGGATCAGCGCGTCGATGGCCTTGAGGCCGGTCGCCATCGGCTCGTGCACCGACTTGCGCGGAATGATGCCGGGCGCCTTGACGTCGACGCGCTTGCGCTCGTCGGACTGGATCGGGCCCTTGCCGTCGATCGGGTTACCGAGCGCGTCGACGACGCGGCCGAGCAGCCCCTTGCCGACCGGAGTGTCAACGATGGCGCGGGTGCGCTTGACGGTCTGGCCTTCCTTGATTTCGCGGTCGGCGCCGAAGATCACGATGCCGACGTTGTCGCTTTCAAGGTTCAGCGCCATGCCGCGCGTGCCGTTCTCGAACTCGACCATTTCGCCCGCCTGGACGTTGTCGAGACCATAGACGCGGGCAATGCCGTCGCCGACGGAGAGAACCTGACCGACTTCCGAGACTTCGGCGTCCTGACCGAAATTCTTGATCTGGTCCTTGAGGATTGCGGAAATTTCCGCGGCGCGGATGTCCATCAGCCTGCCTCTTTCATCGCGTGCTTGATCGAATTGAGTTTGGTGCGAAGCGAACTATCAACCATGCGGCTGCCGAGCTTGACGATCAGCCCGCCGATGATCGAAGGATCCACCTTCACGTTGAGATCGACGTCCTTGCCTGTCACTGATTTCAGCGAGGCTTTCAGCGCGTCGAGATTCTTGTCGTTGAGCGGCTCGGCGACCGTGACGTCGGCCGTGGCTTCGCCGCGGAATTTCGCGACCAGCGCGCGGAAGGCGCGGATCACATCGTTCACCGCAAACAGGCGGCGATTGGCGGTCAGAACCTTCAGGAAATTCGCGGTGATGCCGGTAATGCCCGCTTTGGTGAGCACGGCGTCGAGCGCCTTGCCCTGCTCCTGCGCGGTGAAAACCGGACTGCGCACCAGCCGGACGAGATCCGGATTATCCGCAAGCAGGGCCGCGAACTTGTCGACATCGGCGCGCACGGCGTCGATCGACTTCTGGTCTCGTGCGAGTTCGAAAAGGGCGGTCGCGTACCGTCCGGCCACGCCTGAAACTGAGGTATCGTCAGTAGCCACGAAATGCTCTTCTGCTGTTGAAGGTCTCAGGAAAATCCACCGCCGGGGAACAGGCGCCAGGAATTCGCGCCAAGCGATGTAAGCCCCTGAAATTCAAGCTGAACTTCGATCTCTGGCCAAGCCGTTCCGCCCAGCGCCTTGAAATCGCGGGCTTGCTAACATAGGGCGCTCACAGGCGCAATATGACCATAACGACCATAGGGGATTCCTGGGCTCGGACCTTCGAACGAGGAGTCCGAAGGACGGGCCGAACAACGAGCGGCCTTCCCTCCGGTGCTTCAGCCACAGCGGGTTCCGAGCATCCCGCTCAAATCATAGGCATATGCATAATTGTAATAGCCAAGGTGGAAAACGGCGGCACCTTCTATTCGCACGCAGCCGGACTGAAATCTTGGCTATTAAGAAGAGGCAAATACATATCGAGCGGTAATAGTATATATTAAGTATTATCTAGAGAACCGAGCGCATTGCCTCGGGTCCTCCCAACATGTGATACGGCGAGGAACTTAATTACACGCCCTGTTTATGCCTTATTGATCGATGAACCAGCGCCCCAAGTGCAGCAGGCACTCATTTATAGCCTGCTAGCCAGTTGGATCACCGAGATATAAGGGAACATTTGATGTCGAATGCTTTGAGGGGGAGGCGGCGCGCGGCCTCTGCAATTCGTAATACTTCACTCGCTGCTTTATCCATGGCCTGTGTTATCGGCCTCGGCACTAACGCCTCGGAAGCCCGCAGCCAGAAATCCTGGCGCAATGCCCAGGCCTCGATCTCAAGCGGCCACAGCTTCTCCGGGGTGGCTTCCTATTACGGCAATGAATCCGGCAACAGCACCGCGTCCGGCCAGCGCTTCAATCAGAACGCCATGACCGCCGCCCATCGCACGCTGCCGTTCGGCACCCGCCTCAAGGTCACTCATGGCAGCCGCAGCGTCGTCGTCACCGTGAACGACCGCGGGCCGTTCATCCGCGGCCGCGTCCTCGATCTCTCGAAGGGCGCAGCCCACGCCATCGGCCTCACCGGCCGCGGCGTCGGACGGGTTGTCGCCGAAGTTCAGTAAGCTCGAGCATGATGCCGAAAAGTGCGAAGCGGTTTTCGGATCGCATCATGCTCAATCAAACGAGTTCGTAGCGTAGCGTTGTTGCGTGAGTTGAGCTGAGTAGAGTTGACGAGAGCCGGCGCAAATGCCGGCTCTTTCGTTTTTTTGGACAGCATATTTTCGTCATGGCCGGGCTTGACTCGGCCATCCATGTCCCAAGGCACAATGAAAATAAGACGTGGATCACCGGGACAAGCCCGGTGATGACGATCGAGTGCATTCCAACATTCCGATTGCCTTGTCGCTACGCTCCTCGGAATGACAGCTAGAGGAAACTCTGCGGGTCGATATCGACTTCGAGCGTGAGGCTGCCTTTGGTCTTTGGCGCGGCCGCGAGCCAGGTCCGCAGATAACCCGACAGGTCGAACACGCGCTGCGACTTCACCAGAATGCGAAAGCGGTGACGCCCCTTGATGACGGCGAGCGGCGCTTCCGCAGGCCCCAGCACGATCACCCGTTCCTCGCGCGGCGCAAGACCCACGAGCTTGCGCGCAAAGCCTTCCGCATCCGGCCGGTTCGCCGCAGCAATAATGAGTGCCGCGAGCCGTCCGAACGGCGGATAGGCCGCGCGCTCCCGCGCCTCGATCTCGCTGTCGTAGAACGCCTTGCGATCGGAGGCGACCAGCGCCTTCATCACCGGGTGTTCCGGTTGATGCGTCTGCAAATAGCCAACGCCTCGCCCCTGCTCGCGCCCCGCACGCCCGATCACCTGATTGAGCAATTGAAAAGTGCGTTCGGCCGCGCGTGGATCGCCGTTGCCAAGGCCGAGATCGGCATCGACCACGCCGACGAGGTTGAGGCGCGGGAAGTTGTGCCCCTTCGCCACGAGCTGCGTGCCGATGATGATATCGACGCGCCCCTCAGCAATCTCGTTCAGTTCCGACCGCATGGTCTCGATGTCGGTGATGAGATCGCTCGACAGCACCATGGTGCGCGCTTCGGGGAAAAGGTTCGCGACTTCTTCCTGCAACCGCTCGACGCCGGGGCCGATCGCGGCGAGCGATTCCTCCGCGCCGCATTGCGGGCACTGATGCGGACGCGGCATCGAGAAGCCGCAGTGATGGCAGACAAGCCGCTGGCGAAAGCGATGATCGACCAGCCACGCATCGCAGATGTTGCACGAGAAGCGATGGCCGCAGGCACGGCATAGCGTCAGCGGTGCATAGCCGCGGCGGTTGAGAAAGAGGAGCGCCTGCTCGCGCCTCTCCACCGCGAACTTCACCGCCTCCGCAAGCGGCGGCGAAATGAAGCGGCCGCGCGGCGGCCCTTCGCGACGCAGATCGATCGCCTCGATCTGCGGCATATGCTGGCCGCCGAAACGTGACGGCAGCGCGATGCGCGTGTAGCGGCCGGTGCGGGCGTTCACTTCGGTTTCGACCGATGGCGTTGCCGACGACAGCACCACGGGAATTTTCGCGATGTGCCCCCGCACCACCGCCATATCGCGGGCATGATAATGCGCGCCGTCGCTCTGCTTGTAGGCCTGGTCGTGCTCCTCATCGACGACGATGAGGCCGAGATCGGCATAAGGTAAAAACAGCGCGGAGCGCGCGCCGACCACGATCTGCGCTTCGCCATTCGCCACCGCGAGCCAGTTACGCGCGCGCGTGCGCGGCGTGAGCTCGGAATGCCACTCGATCGGCCGCACGCCGAAGCGTTGCGAGAAGCGGTCGAGAAATTGTCCGGTCAGCGCGATCTCCGGCATCAGGATCAGCGCCTGCCGTCCCTTGCGGATGATCTCGGCGACCGCCTCGAAATAGACTTCGGTCTTGCCCGAACCGGTGACGCCATCGAGCAACGCCACTGCGAAGTCATCCTTCTGCGCGAGCGCATGCATCTCCGCCGCCGCCGCGCTCTGCTCGGGTGAGAAATCCGGCTCTGCGAACGCAGGGTCCGGCGGCTGCATCGGTTTTTCACGCGGCATCGGCTCGACCGTGAGCGTGCCTTCATCGACAAGGCCTTCGATCACCGAGACGCTGACGCCCGCTTCCTTTGCCGCTTCCGACTTCGGGCGCAGCAAGCCGTCACTGAGAAGATCGAGCACACGGGCGCGCGCCGCCGTCATCCGCGCGGGCGGCGCACCCACAAGCCGCACGCCAAGACGCACGCGCTCGGGGCCAAGATGCTCACCCATGCGCAGTGTCATCCGCGCCACCATGCCGCGCGAGGCGAGTGTGTAGGTCGAGACCCAATCGACGAAGCGACGCAGTTCCTCGCGCAACGGCGGCACGTCGAGCTTGCCGCTGATATCCTTCAGGCGGTTGTGCAGGCGCGGATCGGGATTGGGGTTTTCGGCCCAGACCACGGCCGTCACCTCGCGCGCGGCGAGCGGTACCGTCACGACATCGCCCACGGTGAGGTCGAGACCCTCCGGCACGCTGTAGGAATAAGTCTGGTCGAGCGCCACCGGGACAAGGACGTCGACAACGCGCCTGGGCATGAGGGCATCCGGCGTGGGATTTAACAAAGGATAAACGGCCCGATGTGAGTATCGCAATTGCGCGACCGCCGCCACCTTCACAGGCGACGCGTCGCGAACCGGCGAAACCCTCGCCTTCACATCGAATTCAATATCGGCATGGCCAAGCGCACATCGAAACCTCAAGCTCAGCCCGACCCCGGCAGCATCGCGCTGCCTGCGACCGGCGATTTTCAGGCCGAGGTCGCACGCTGGCTTGCGCATTTGAAGAGCGAGCGGCGGCTGTCGCCCAAGACGCTGGAAGCCTATGAGCGTGATCTGCGCCAGTGCATCGGCTTTCTCGCGGAACATTGGGGCAAGCCGGTTTCGCTCGCTTCCTTTGCCGGGATTGAAGCCACCGACGTGCGCGCCTTCATGGCGTCGCGCCGCAGCCACGATGTCGCCGGCCGTTCGCTGATGCGTGCGCTCGCAGGGCTGCGCTCGTTCGGGCGCTTTCTGGAGCGCGAAGGCAAAGGCAAGGTCGGCGCACTGTCGGCGATCCGTGCGCCGAAGATTTCCAAGAGCCTGCCGAAGCCGCTCGCGGTGTCGGCTGCACGCCATCTCACCGAAGCCGAGATCCGCGCCGGCGAGGATCGTCCACCGTGGATCTGGGCGCGCGATGCCGCCGTGATGGCGCTGCTCTATGGCTCGGGCCTGCGCATTTCCGAAGCGCTCGGCCTTGCGAGGCGCGACATTCCCGAACCAGGACGCGGCGACGTCATCACTGTGACGGGTAAAGGCAACAAGACCCGGATGGTGCCAGTGCTGCAGGCCGTGCTGGACGCCGTGCAGGATTACATCGCGCAGTGCCCCTATGAGCTTTCGCCGGACAAACCGGTGTTCGTCGGCGCGCGCGGCGGGCCGCTTTCCCCGCGCATTATTCAGTTGACCATGGAACGGCTCCGCGGCGCGCTCGGCCTGCCGGACAGCGCCACCCCGCACGCGCTGCGTCACTCGTTTGCGACACATTTATTATCGCGCGGCGGCGACCTGCGTGCGATCCAGGAACTGCTCGGCCACGCCTCGCTCTCGACCACCCAGATCTATACCGGCATCGACGCCGAACGGCTGATGGACGTCTACCAGAGCGCTCACCCCCGCGCCTGACGCCCGGCGATCACACCCGCGCGATATATCGTGCGCCCTGCGAAAAAAGCAGTTTCCAACACTGCGACGGCCTTGCGCCCGCCCCATCCGCCGTTCAATCGTGCGCGGCCAACCCAGCGGGAGAATCACCGATGAGCGCCCACGAGAGCATGGAGCATGCCGAACATGCGGAGCACGCCTCCGGCTCCAACAAGAAGATCGCGCTTCTGATTGCCGTCATCGCCCTGTTCCTCGCCTTCTCGGAAACGCTCGGGAAAAGCGCCCAGACCGAATCGATCAGCAAGAACGTCGAGGCCGCGAACCTCTGGGCGTTCTTTCAGGCAAAAAGCATCCGCCGCACCACGGTACAGACCGCGATCGAGGAGATGAAAGTCGCGAGCGCGACCTCCCCGGACGAGGCGGTGAAAGCTGCCGCCGCCAAGCAGATCGACGTCTGGCAGAAGACCGCCGCGCGCTATCGCTCAGAGCCGGAAACCGGCGAGGGCTCCGAGCAACTTGCCGCCCGCGCCAAGCATGCCGAGCACGACCGCGATCTTGCCGCCGCGCGCTATCATCATTTCGAGCTCGCCTCGGCAGCATTCCAGATCGGCATCGTGCTGGCGTCGGCCACCATCATCACCGGCATGGTGGCGCTCGCCTGGGGCGCGGGGTTGCTCGCGGTGATCGGCCTTGTCTTCACCGGCATCGGCGTGTTCGCACCGCATGCCGTGCATTTGATATAAGAGCGTTCCCAATGCGTCATGGCCGGGCTTGACCCGGCCATCCACGCGCTTCGGCACAGTGGGAAGTAAGACGTGGATCACCGGGACAAGCCCGGTGATGACGACCAGTGCGTGTGAGGTCGCCCCTACGGCAACCGTCACATATGAATAGCGCGCTTGGCGACCGCCATCGCCGCTTCCTTCACGGCTTCCGAACGGGTCGGGTGCGCGTGGCAGGTGCGTGCGAGATCCTCCGCCGCACCGCCGAATTCCATCAGCACCGCGCATTCGTGAATCATCTCGCCCGCCTCGGCACCGATGATGTGCGCGCCGAGCACGCGGTCGGTCTTGGCATCGGCCAGAATCTTCACGAAACCATCGGTGGTCTGGTTGACCTTGGTGCGGCCGTTCGCGGTGAACGGAAATTTTCCGACGTTGTAGACAACGCCGGCCTGCTTGAGTTCTTCCTCGGTCTTGCCGACCGACGCGACTTCCGGGAAGGTGTAGATCACGCTCGGGATCACGTCGTAATTGGTGTGACCCGCCTGGCCCACGAGCGTCTCCGCCACCGCAACGCCTTCATCCTCCGCCTTGTGCGCGAGCATCGGCCCAGCGATGACGTCGCCTATCGCGTAGATGCCCTTCACATTGGTCGAAAGATGCGCATCGGTCTTGATACGACCGCGCTGATCGAGTTCGACGCCGGCCTCCTTCAGGCCAAGGCCATCGGTGTAAGGCACGCGACCGGTCGCAACCAGCACGACATCGGCTTCCAGCGTCTCGCCGTTGCCACCTGCAACCGGCTCGACCTGCACCTTCAGCGTCTTGCCCGACGAATCGACGCCGGTGACCTTGCTGCCGAGCTTGAAGGCAAAGCCCTGCTTCTCGAGAATGCGCTGGAACGACTTCGCGATCTCGCCGTCCATGCCCGGAATGATGCGGTCGAGGAATTCGACCACGGTGACCTTGGCACCGAGACGCCGCCACACCGAGCCGAGTTCGAGGCCGATCACGCCCGCGCCGATCACCACGAGGTTTTCCGGCACCTTGTCGAGCTTCAGCGCGCCGGTTGACGACACGATACGGGCCTCGTCGATCTCAACACCCTTGAGCTTCGCGACATCTGAGCCGGTGGCGATGACGATATTCTTGGTCTCCAGCGTCTCGGTCTTGCCGTCCGCGCCTTTCACTTCGACCTTGCCGGTGCCGATGATGCGGCCAAGCCCGGTGAAGGTCTCGATCTTGTTCTTCTTGAAGAGATAGCCAACGCCTTTGACGTTGCCGTCGACACCGTCGTCCTTGAACTTCATCAGCGCCGCGAGATCGAGCGTCGGTGTGCCAACACCGACACCCATCTTCGGCAGCATGTGCGCTGCTTCCTCGAAGCGCTCGGACGCGTGCAGCAGCGCTTTCGAAGGAATGCAGCCGACATTGAGGCAGGTGCCGCCGAAGGTCGGGTTCTTCTCCACCACCGCCACCTTCATGCCGAGCTGCGCCGCGCGAATGGCGCAGACATAACCGCCCGGGCCGGTGCCGATAACGACGAGATCGTAAGAAGACATTGCTCTATCCTGTTCTAAATCGCTGTTGTCAGGGCGAACGTCAGCGCCCGCCCGACACATCCATCGTTGTTGCCGTCACATAAGAAGCATCTTCGGAGATGAGCCAGACAATGGCGTTGGCAATCTCCTCAGGCGTGCCGACACGCTGCATCGGCACGGTATTCGCCAGACGGCGGGCAAACTCGGCGTCGCCGCCGCTGGCATGAATTTCCGTATCAATCAGGCCCGGGCGGACTCCGACAACGCGCACGCCCTCGTTGCCAAGCTCCCGGCCAAGCCCCGTCGTCACGGCATCGATTGCAGCCTTGGAGGCGGCATAATCGATGTACTGCCCGGGCGCGCCGAGAACGGCAGCACGGGACGACAGATTGACGATCACCCCGCCCTTGCCGCCATGCTTCGTCGAAAGACGTTTCGTCGCCTCGCGTGCGCACAGCATGCTGCCGACAACATTGACAGTCATCATCCGGGAGAGCCGCGCAGCGGACATTCCATCAAGGCGCGCGGCCTGATCGACAATGCCGGCATTATTGATGAGCGCCCATAGGGAGCCGAATTGGTCGGCCTGCTTGAACAGATTGAGGATATCGGCTTCGGAGCCGACATCGCACTTCACCGCAATCGCCTTGCCGCCACCCGCTTCGATTTGCCCGACAACCTCGTCGGCCGCCGCCTTATTGCTCGCGTATCCGACCACGACGTCATGGCCACGCGCAGCCACCGCGAGCGCAACGGCACGACCGATGCCGCGACTTCCCCCCGTGACGATGACAACTCTGTTCATCAGACCCTTCTCTCGAGGCGATGAAACGCCTGCGAAAAGGCGAGCCGCGACCAGCAAGGCCGCAGATCGGAAATCTTCGTTACAGGTCGAGCACGAGCCGCGCCGGGTCCTCGAGGTTCTCCTTGACGCGGACGAGGAAGGTCACCGCTTCCTTGCCGTCGATGACGCGGTGATCGTAGGACAGTGCGAGATACATCATCGGCCGCACCTCGACCTTGCCGCCGATCGCGACCGGGCGCTCCTGAATCTTGTGCATGCCGAGAATGGCGGACTGCGGCGCGTTGAGGATCGGAGTCGACATCAGCGAGCCATAAATGCCGCCATTGGTCAGGGTGAAGGTGCCGCCCTGCATCTCGTCGATCTTGAGTTGACCGTCGCGCGCGCGCTTGCCCAGATCGGCAATGGTGGTTTCGATCTCGGCGATCGATTTGCGATCGCAATCGCGCACCACCGGCACCACGAGGCCCTTGTCGGTGCCGACGGCGACGCCGACATGATAATAGTTCTTGTAGACGATATCGGTGCCGTCGATCTCGGCGTTCACTGCCGGAATTTCCTTCAGCGCCTGCACGCAAGCCTTCACGAAGAAGCCCATGAAGCCAAGCTTCGCGTGGTGCTTCTTCTCGAACATCTCCTTGTATTGGCCACGCAGGGCCATGACGTTCGACATGTCGACCTCGTTGAAGGTCGTCAGCATCGCGGCGGTGTTCTGCACGTCCTTGAGGCGGCGGGCGATGGTCTGGCGCAGTCGCGTCATCCGCACCCGCTCCTCGCGCGCGGCATCATCCGGCGGCGAAGGCGCGCGCACCTGCAGCGAGGCGGCAGGCTGGTTGATCGGCGTCGGGGAGGCCGCTGCCTTCTCGATTGCGGCTAGCATGTCGCCCTTGGTGACGCGGCCATCCTTGCCGCTGCCGGCAACAGTCCCGGCATCGATGCCGCTCTCGGCTGACAGCTTGCGTACGGAGGGCGCCTGCGGCGCATCAGCCGGCGGCGATTTTTGTGAGGGAGCCGGAGCAGCGGCGGCCGCAGCCGCAGCAGGCTTCGCCGGCGCCGCCTCTGCGGGCTTCGCCGCGGCAGGCTTGGCCGCACCTTCGGTGATCTGGCCGAGCAGCGCGCCAACGGCGACCGTCTCGCCATCCTTGACGACGATTTCGCCGAGCGTGCCGGCGGATGGCGAGGGCACCTCGATCGTCACCTTGTCCGTCTCCAGTTCGACGAGCGGCTCGTCGACGGCAACGGCGTCGCCGGTCTTCTTGAACCAGCGGCCAATGGTGGCCTCGGTGACGGACTCGCCGAGTGTCGGAACGCGGATTTCAGCCATGTCTTGCCCTTTTTGCGTCTTCGGCAGCGGGAGCCACCAACGCTTCTTCTAAAAATCATCAGCAGCGGCGCGTGGCGCGCCGCCGCTAAAAATCGTCTCAGCCGAGCGCCTCGTCGAGCAGCGCCTTCAACTGGGCGAGATGCTTCGACATCAGGCCCGTCGCGGTCGCAGCCGATGCGGCACGGCCCGCGTAACGCGGACGCTTGCCGGTGGCGCCGATCTGGTTGAGCACCCACTCGAGATACGGCTCGATGAAGTGCCACGCGCCCATGTTGCGCGGCTCCTCCTGGCACCAGACGAATTCGGCGCCCTTGAAGGGTTCGAGCACCTGCACCAGCGTCTTCAGCGGCACCGGATAGAGCTGCTCAATGCGCAGCAGATAGATGTCGTCGATGCCGCGCTTCTCGCGCTCCTCGTAGAGGTCGTAATAGACCTTGCCGGAGCAGAGGATGACGCGGCGGATCTTGGCGTTATCGACCAGCTTGATCTCGCCGCCCGTCTCCGCGTCGTCGCGCAGGATGCGGTGGAACGACGTCTCCGGCCCGAACTCGTCGAGCTTCGAAACCGCGCGCTTATGGCGCAGCAGCGACTTCGGCGTCATCAGGATCAGCGGCTTGCGGAACTCGCGCTTGAGCTGGCGCCGCAGCACATGGAAATAGTTCGCCGGCGTCGTGAGGTTCGCAACCTGGATGTTGTCTTCCGCGCACATCTGCAGGAAGCGCTCCAGTCGCGCCGAAGAATGCTCCGGTCCTTGCCCCTCATAGCCATGCGGCAACAGGCAGACGAGGCCGGACATACGCAACCATTTGCGCTCGGCGGAGGAGATGAACTGGTCGAACACCACCTGCGCGCCGTTCGCGAAGTCGCCGAACTGCGCCTCCCACATCGTAAGCGCGTTCGGCTCGGCCAGCGAGTAGCCGTATTCGAACGCCAGCACGGCCTCTTCGGACAACAGCGAGTTGATGACCTCGTAATTGCCGACCTTGCCGCCGAGATGGTTGAACGGCGTATAGCGGCTCTCGTCCTCCTGATCGAACAGGACCGAATGGCGCTGGGAGAAGGTGCCGCGCTCCGAATCCTGACCAGAGAGACGCACGTTACGTCCGTCCTGCAGCAGTGTGCAGATCGCAAGCGCCTCGCCGGTCGCCCAGTCGATGCCCTCGCCGCTCTCGATCGCCTTGGCGCGATTGTCGAGGAAGCGCTGCACGGTGCGGTGCAGATGGAAACCATCGGGCGCGACAGTGATCTTCTTGCCGATCGCCTTCAGCTCTTCGAGCGGCACGCCGGTCATCACCCGGCCCGGTTCGACGCCCGCCTCGGACGATTTGAAGCCGGTCCACTTGCCGTCGAGCCAGTCGGCCTTGTTCGGCTTGTAGCTTGTGCCGGCTTCGAGCTCGGCATCGAGCCGCGCGCGCCAGTCGGCCTTCGCCTTTTCGACTTCGCCTTCGGTGACGACGCCATCGGCGATCAGCCGCTTGGAGTAGATATCGAGCGTCGAAGCATGCCCGCCGATCTTCTTGTACATCACCGGCTGGGTGAACGCAGGCTCGTCGCCCTCGTTGTGACCGTGGCGGCGATAGCAGAACATGTCGATCACAACAGGCTTGTGGAAGCGCTGCCGGAATTCGATCGCAACCTTGGCGGCAAACACCACCGCCTCGGGATCGTCGCCGTTCACATGGAAGATTGGCGCATCGATCATCTTCGCCACATCGGAGGGATAGGGCGAGGAGCGCGAGTAACGCGGATAGGTGGTGAAACCAATCTGGTTGTTGACGATGAAATGCACCGAACCGCCGGTGCGATAGCCCTTGAGATCGGACAGCGCGAAGCATTCCGCCACCACGCCCTGGCCTGCGAATGCCGCGTCGCCATGCATCAAGAGTGGCAGCACCGAGATGCGGTCATCGGCCGGATCGCCGTTCTGGTCCTGCTTGGCGCGGGTTTTACCGAGCACCACCGGATCGACGATCTCGAGATGCGAGGGGTTCGCCGTCAGCGACAGGTGCACCTGGTTGTTGTCGAACTCGCGGTCGGAAGAGGCACCGAGGTGATATTTGACGTCACCCGAGCCCTCGACCTCGTCGGGGTTGGCGGAGCCGCCCTTGAATTCGTGGAACAACGCGCGGTGCGACTTGCCCATCACCTGGGTCAGCACGTTGAGACGGCCGCGATGCGGCATGCCGAACACGATCTCGCGCACGCCGAGATTGCCGCCACGCTTGATGATCTGCTCGAGCGCGGGGATCAGCGCTTCGCCGCCATCGAGGCCGAAGCGCTTGGTGCCAGTGAACTTGAGGTCGCAGAATTTCTCGAAGCCTTCCGCTTCGACAAGCTTCATCAGGATCGCGCGGCGACCCTCGCGGGTGAAGCTGATTTCCTTGTCCGGACCCTCGATGCGCTCCTGAATCCAGGCCTTCTGCTCCGGATTGGAGATGTGCATGAATTCGACGCCGAGCGTCTGGCAATAGGTACGCTCGCAGATCGCAACGATCTCACGCAGCGTGCCGTATTCAAGGCCGAGCACGTGATCGAGGAAGATCTTGCGATCGTAATCGTCGTCGGTGAAGCCATAGGAGCGCGGATCGAGCTCCTCATGGTCGATCTGCTCCTGAATACCGAGCGGATCGAGATTGGCGTGGAAGTGGCCGCGCATGCGGTAGGCACGGATCAGCATCAGCGCGCGCACCGAATCGCGCGTCGCCTGCATGATGTCGCGGGCGCTGACCGAAGGCGTCGCGGCCGCAGCACGCGCCGCGATCTTGTCGCCGACGACCTTTTCGATCTGCGCCCAGTTGCCGTCGAGCGCGGAGGTCAGCTCATCGGTCGGCGCAAGCGGCCAATGCGGCTTTTCCCACGACGGGCCGCGGGCGTTCTTGTCGACATCGGCTGGCGGGTCGTTCAGGCTTTGGAAAAATGCCTGCCATTCCGGGTCGACCGAGGACGGGTCCGCGTCGTAGCGGGAGTACATCTCGTCGATGTAGGTGGCATTGGCGCCGTCAAGGAAGGAAGTAAGGGCGAAGTTGGCGTTCGCGTCCTGGCGGGACATATCGTGTCCTGATGGGCTGAGACGACGACCAGAAAACTGAACCCGACATTCAGTTCTGCGTCGTCAATGTGATAACGCACTCTCTACCCTATTTAGGGCGAAAGTTCGCAGATAAAAGACACAAGCGATGAATTAGCAATTCGCATTATCGCTGCAACGCTACTGGCGTTTAGAATACCAGAATTTGAATTCACCAATGAAAACGGCCGGTCTTTGGACCGGCCGTTCGTTATCGAAAGCGCGACGTGACGTCGCATAATTTAGTGGAATTATTTTCCAAGAAGATCGGGCGCGATTTTCTTGCACGCATCGACAAGCGTCTGCACCGCGACGACGGATTTGTCGAAGCCTTCGCGATCCTTGCCCGAGAGTTCGATCTCGACGATGCGCTCGACGCCCTTGGAGCCGATCACCACCGGCACGCCGACATACATATCCTTCACGCCGTATTCGCCGGAGAGATACGCCGCGCACGGCAGCACGCGCTTTTTGTCGCGCAGATAGCTTTCCGCCATCGCGATCGCGGATGCGGCGGGTGCATAGAAGGCCGAGCCGGTCTTGAGCAGGTTGACGATCTCCGCGCCGCCGTTGCGGGTGCGGTTGACGATCTCGTCGATGCGGCCCTGCGAGGTCCAGCCCATCTTCACGAGGTCCGGCAGCGGAATACCGGCCACCGTGGAATAACGCACCAGCGGGACCATGGAGTCGCCGTGGCCGCCGAGCACGAAGGCCGACACGTCCTCGACGGAGACATTGAATTCATCAGCCAGGAAGTAGCGAAAGCGCGCCGAATCCAGCACGCCGGCCATGCCGACCACCTTCTTCGCCGGCAGCTTCGAGGACTTCTGCAGCGCCCAGACCATCGCGTCCAGCGGGTTGGTGATGCAGATCACGAAAGCGTCGGGCGCATATTTGGCGATACCGGCGCCCACCTGCTCCATCACTTTCAGATTGATGCTGAGAAGATCGTCGCGGCTCATGCCCGGCTTGCGCGGAACGCCTGCGGTGACGATGCAGACATCGGCGCCATCGAGCGCCTCGTAGGAATTCGTGCCCTTCATCACGGCATCGAAGCCGCTGATCGGCGAGGACTGGGCGATGTCGAGCGACTTGCCCTGCGGCACGCCCTCCACGATGTCGAACATCACGACGTCGCCAAGCTCCTTGAGGCCGACGAGGTGAGCGAGGGTGCCGCCAATCTGGCCGGACCCGATCAACGCAATCTTGTTACGTGCCATGTGAAAAATGTCCCTGTGAGGCAAGGTGAACCGAGGCGTCGAAACCCGTTAAACCTTTCGGCAGGGCCGTTCAAGTCGCTTTCCGGAGGGGGTGTCGCGCTGCTTTTGCAGTTCACGACACGCGACACACTAGGTTTCGACCAGGCCCGTGCTTGCGCCGCTCGCTGCGGAATCGCTGCGTCCGTGAGGCAGCGCGAGATAGGAGTCAGAGCCCATCTCGATGATGCGCGACACCGTGCGGGCGAACTCGCGCGCTTCCACGCCTTCCTCGGAACGATAAATCGACGACGGCTCCGCGGCCGCCGAGGCCATCAGCTTCACCTTGTTGTCGTAGAGCGCATCAATGAGCGAGATGAATCGCTTCGCCGGATTGCGCTCCTCGAACTCCATCACCGGCACATGATCGATCAGCACGGTGTGATAATCGCGCGCGATGCGCAGATAGTCCGGCGGGCCGAGCGGGCGCTCGCATAAATCCTCGAAGGTGAAACGCGCGACGCCGTGCGCGGAATGATCGATATGCAGCACGCGGCCTTTCAGCGCGATGTCGCGCGGGGGTGCATCCGCGCTGCCGGTGAGCTTGAGCCATGCGGCATCGAGCGTCGCGGCGGCGGCTGCATCGTCGGGGACCAGCCACATCCGGATGCCGGAGAGCTTTTCCATCCGGTAGTCGGTACGGGCATCGAGCCGCAGCACTTCCATCCGCGCTTCGATATCAGCGATGAACGGCAGGAACAGCGCGCGGTTGAGACCGCCTTTGTAGAGATCCTCCGGCGCCACGTTCGAGGTCGCAACGATCACGGTGCCGAGTTCGAACAGCCGCGCGAACAGCCGCCCGAGGATCATCGCATCTGCGATGTCGGTGACGTGGAATTCGTCGAAGCACAGGAGCCAGGCTTCCTCGAAGATCGAGTTCGCCGTCAGTTGAATCGGATCGGCATCGGCGATCTCACGCGCTGCGATCTTCTGCCGGAAATTGAAGATGCGATCGTGAACGTCGCCCATGAATTCGTGGAAGTGCGAGCGGCGCTTGTAGACGACCGTGCTCGCCTGGAAGAACAGATCCATCAGCATGGTCTTGCCGCGACCGACCTCGCCGTGGATGTAAAGCCCGCGCGGCGGCGGTGTGTCGTCGGCAAACAGCCGGCCGAACAGGCCCTGCTTGCGTGGCTTGTAGTGATCGAGATGCGTCTCGAGCGTCTCGAGCTTCGCCACGGCGTCGGCCTGCGCCGCATCGCGTTCGATGGCGTCGGATTCGATGAGTTGCTCGTAGCGCCGGTAAAGCGGCGAGGGTGAGGACGCATCCATGCCCGCACCCGGCCTCAGCGCCACGGAAAATGCAACACCTACGGAGGTCGAAGCGCCTTTTATGAGATGAAATATCGCCTTTGCGCGCCGCGATCCGGTTCAACCGGCGACAGCCCGTAGGAATCCTCGACCACGTAGGGCCCGCCACCGACAGACGCGCGCGAGGAGAACAGCACGAAACGCGAGGCGACGAACCGCTTCGCCGGGAAGTACCCACGCACCGAAAGGTAGTCGGCGACATCACGACTCGACGCATCGCGCAGACGCGCCAGCGTGACATGCGGAATGAACTTGCGGCCCTCCGGCTCAAGCCCGAAGCGGCGCATCAGCCGCTCATGCTCGGCCTGCAACTCCATCAGCGGCCGGGTCGGCGCAACGCAGGCCACCACCGCGCGCGGCTTCTTGCCGCCGAAGCTCGACAGCCCCTGCAGCGTCACCTCGAAGGGCTGGCGATCGATGCGCTCGAGCGAGCCCGCGATCTCGCGCGCGACATCGTCGTCGATGTCGCCGATGAAACGCAGCGTGACGTGATAATTTTCCGGATCGACCCAGCGGCCGCCGGGAAGCCCGCCACGCAGCATCGACAGTGATTGGGAAATGTCGGGCGGGATCTCAAGTCCAGTGAATAAACGAGGCATCGCACTCCCTCGACGCTTAAGCGCCCACGCGAGCCTCGCCGATGGTCCGGCGAATGCGCGAAGCGCGAATCACTCACCCGAATCGATAGCTGCACTTGTAACGCAGCCTCATGACGAAGCGAAGCGAGCCAGTGGACAGTTTTGCGGCTGTGACTTCAACGCACCGCGGACGTGACCGGAAGTTCCTTCAGAAACGCCTCCACCGCAGGCAATATCCGCGCAACGATGACGTCGACACCCGCCGCAGTCGGATGCAGGCCATCAGGCAGCTTCATCGCTGCATCCTGCGTCACGCCATCGAGAAAGAACGGATAGAGCGGCACGCCGTGCTTCTTCGCGAGCTCGGGATAGATACTGTTGAACGCGCGCCCATACGCCTCGCCGAGATTGGGCGCCGCATACATGCCGCACAACATCACGGCAATGCCGCGCGCTTTCAGCCGGGTGATGATGTCGTCGAGGGCCGCGCGCGTGACTTTCGGATCGACCCCGCGCAGCATGTCGTTGGCGCCGAGTTCGACCAGCACCGCCTGTGTGCCCTCCGGGATCGACCAGTCGAGCCGGTCGCGGCCACCGGAGGCCGTATCACCCGATACGCCCGCGTTGACGATCTCGGTCGCAATGCCTTTATCCTTGAGCGCCTGCTGCAGCCGCACCGGAAATGCGGCAGAGGCCGGCAGCCCATAGCCGGCCGTGAGGGAATCGCCCAGCACGGCGAGCTTGAGCGGCGGCGTGAAGGTCTGCGCCATGACACCAGAACTCCCGGCCACGGCGAGGCAGGCCGCCGCGACCAAAAACATCCGTGCGCGCCTCTCGACCGCGGCTGCGAAACTCCCATATGGCAGGGGCATGGATACTCTCACCGCTCTCTCACAGCCGGCCACCGCCGGCTCACCCGTCATCTCACTCTCCGGCATCGACCTGTCCCTCGGACGGGGCGCCGCAAAAGTCCATATCCTCAAGGGAATCGACTTGCACGTCGCGCCCGGTGAAACCGTTGGCCTGATCGGCCCATCCGGTTCGGGCAAATCGACGCTGCTCATGGTCATGGCCGGGCTGGAGAGGCCCGATGCCGGAGAAGTGGTGGTGCAGGGCACATCTTTCAACGCCCTCGACGAGGATGGTCTCGCACGGTTTCGTGGCCGCGAGATCGGCATCGTGTTTCAATCGTTCCATCTGATCCCGACCATGACCGCGCTCGAGAACGTCGCGGTGCCGCTCGAACTTGCAGGCAAGAAAGATGCAGCGGAGCGTGCCGCGCGCGAGTTGCAGGCGGTCGGCCTCGGCGAGCGGCTTCATCATTATCCCGCCGAACTCTCCGGCGGCGAGCAGCAGCGCGTGGCGCTTGCACGCGCACTCGCACCCGATCCCGCAATTCTTCTCGCCGATGAGCCGACCGGCAATCTCGACGAGGCGACCGGCAAGCAGATTGCCGATCTGCTGTTCGATCTACACAAGGCGCGCGGCACGACGCTGGTGCTGGTGACACACGATGCAACGCTGGCGCAGCGCTGCGGCCGCACCGTGAAACTGCGCTCGGGCCACATCGATGGCGCTTAACGCTCCTCTCGCATGGCGCTTCGCCTGGCGCGAATGGCGCGGCGGGCTTTCCGGCTTCCGGGTGTTCATCGCCTGTATCGCGCTTGGCGTCTTCGCGATCGCCGGTGTCGGTGCGCTCTCCGCAAGCCTCAATGAAGGCTTGAGCCGGCAGGCGCGCGTGCTGCTTGGCGGTGACGTCACCTTTGCATTGTTTCAGCGCGAGGCGAGCGCGGACGAACTTGCATTCCTGCAAAGCCAAGGCGAGATGTCGCGCATCGCCACGCTGCGCGGCATGGCGCGGACGGCGCACGACGATTTCACGCTGATCGACATCAAGGCTGTCGACAATCATCACCCGCTGCTTGGCACGCTCACGCTCGATCCGCCGCTGCCGCTCGACGACATCCTTGCATCGCATAACGGCGTGTTCGGTGCGGCGGCCGATCCGGTGCTGCTCGCCCGGCTCAATCTCAAGGTTGGCGACACCGTCCACGTCGGCGAGGCCACGTTCCAGATTCGCAGCAGCCTCACCACCGAGCCCGACAAGCTGCTCGGCGGCATCAGTATCGGGCCGCGCTTTCTCATCAGCCATCAGGGTCTCCAAGCAACGGCGCTGCTGCAGCCCGGCGCATTGGTGCGCTGGACTTATCGCATCAAGCTCGCTGCGCCGAGCGATGCGGCAGCAGAGCAATTGATCGCGCAGGCCCGCGAAAAATTCCCGCAGGCCGGATGGGAAGTGAGAAGCCCGGCCAATGCCTCGCCGCAGCTGGAGCGTAATGTCTCGCGCTTCACGCAGTTCCTGACGCTGGTCGGTCTCGCCGCGCTTCTGATCGGCGGCATCGGCGTCGTCAACGCCGTGGAAAGCCACCTTGCGCGCAGGCGCGATGTGATCGCGACCTTCAAGGCGCTCGGCGCCAGCACGACGATGGTGTTCGCGATCTATCTCTTGCAGGTGCTGATGCTTGCCCTTGTCGGCGCACTGATCGGCGCGGCGCTCGGCACGCTTCTGCCGTACGCCATTCTCGCCGTGTTCGGCCATCTGCTGCCGCTGCCGATCGAACCCGGCATCTATCCCGGCACGCTGGCGCTTGCCCTGCTCTACGGTGTGTTCGCGGCGCTCGCCTTTGCGCTCGGCCCGCTGATGCGGGTGCGCGACGTTCCCGCTGCGGTGCTGTTTCGCGCCGAAGTCGCGGGCGAGGGATCGCGCCGCAACCTGCGCCATCTGCTTGCGCCGGCCGCGGCTGTCGCGCTTCTCGCCATCGCTGCCGTTGCGCTCGCCTATGACCGGCGCATCGCCGCGATCTTTGTCGGCGTTAGCCTTGCGGTGTTTGTCCTGCTGCGCATCGTCGCACGATTGATCATGGCAGGTGCAAAACGCCTGCCGCGCCCCGGCAATGCGCTTCTTCGTCTGGCGCTCGCCAACATCCATCGCCCCGGCGCGCTCACGCCGTCGGTCGTGCTCTCGCTCGGCCTCGGCCTTGCGGCGCTTGTCACCGTGACGCAGATCGACGCCAATCTGCGCCAGCAATTCACCGCAGCCCTGCCCGAGCGCGCACCGTCTTTCTATTTCCTCGACATCCCCTCGGCACAATCGGCGCACTTCTCCGAATTTCTCGGCGGCATCGCGCCTCATGCCAAGGTGGAGGTGGTGCCGATGCTGCGCGGACGCATCACCGCCGTGAAAGGCGTGCCGGCCGAGCAGCTCAAGCCTGCATCCGACAGCGAATGGGTGCTGCAGAGCGACCGCGGCATCAGCTATGCCGATGCGGTGCCGCCTGGCTCCAAGGTGGTCGCGGGACAATGGTGGTCCGCCGACTATCAAGGCGCGCCACTGGTCTCGCTGGAACAGAAGACCGCCGACGGGCTCGGCATCGCCATCGGCGACGAGATCACCGTCAACGTGCTCGGCCGCAATCTGACCGCCAGGGTCGCCAATCTGCGCAGCGTCGACTGGCAGAACCTCGGCATCAACTTCGTGCTGGTGTTCTCGCCGAACACTTTCCGCGGTGCGCCCCATACCGACCTCGCCACGCTGACGGCGGACCTCGCGACCCCCGCCGATGACGCAAACGTTATCAAGGAGGTCGCCCACGCTTTCCCGACCGTCACCAGCGTGCGGGTGCGCGATGCGCTGAAAAGCATCGGCGACATCGTCACCAACCTCGCGCTGGCGATCCGGGGAGCGAGCCTCGTCACCCTGCTCTCCGCGCTCCTCGTTCTCGGCGGTGCGCTGGCCGCCGGACACCGCCACCGGGTCTATGACGCCGTGATCCTGAAGACGCTGGGCGCCACCCGGCGCCAGTTGATCGGCGCCTATACGCTCGAATACCTTTTGATCGGGGCCACAACGGCCTTTTTCGGGGTCGCGGCGGGTTCGCTTGCCGCCTCTGTCATCGTCACGCGATGGATGAATCTCAGCTTTGCCTGGTATGGCGGAAATGCGGCGACTGTGGCTGCGAGTGCACTCGCGTTAACCATAGCGCTCGGTCTCGCGGGCACGCTGATCGCCCTCCGTCAAAAGGCCGCAACCGTGCTGCGCCGATTATGAAGGTTCGTGCTGAAATCTGCATTCATTTTGCGACATTCAGCCGCGCGGAACGACTTGCGTGCTCTGTGTTATTCTCCCACATACGGAGCAGGCCCAGATTCGTGGAGCAGTGCCATCCGGCACCCCTGACGTAATCCTGGAAACGAGATTCTTCCTACCGGCAGCAACCCGCCTGAGCGGTCGCCGGCCAACCCAAGAGGCTTCGACAATGTCGGACTTGGATCGTAACTACACCTCTCCGTTCGGCCACGTTGCCGGGCGGGCTGACGCGGCCGCGGTCGACGCGGGCCTGCGCGCCTACATGCTCAAGATCTACAACTACATGACGATCGGCCTCGCCATCACCGGCTTTGCCGCCCTCGGCGTGTACATGGGTGCCGTGACCACCGATACCGCCTCGGCTGTCGGCCGGGTCGGCAACACGATGCTCACCTCCTTCGGCGTCACGATGTTCGTGAGCCCGCTGAAGTGGGTCTTCATCTTCGCTCCGCTGGTGATGGTGTTCGCCATCTCCTTCGGGATCAACCGGCTGCGGCCCGCGACCGCGCAGATGCTGTTCTGGGCCTTCTCGGCGCTGATGGGCATCTCGCTGTCGTCGATCTTCCTCGTCTACACGCACACCTCGATCGTGCGCGTGTTCTTCATCACCGCGGCGGCGTTCGGTGCGCTGAGCCTCTACGGCTACACCACCAAGCGTGACATGACCGGCATGGGCTCGTTCCTGATCATGGGCCTGTTCGGCGTGATCATCGCGAGCATCGTCAACCTGTTCGTCGCAAGTTCGATGCTGCAGTTCGTGGTGTCGATCGTGGGCGTGCTGGTGTTCGCCGGCCTCACCGCCTGGGACACCCAGCGGCTGAAGAACGACTACATCTACGGCTACGGTGCGATGGGTGGCGACGTCGCCGAGCGGGCCGCCATCACCGGCGCGCTGTCGCTCTACCTGAACTTCATCAACCTGTTCACGCTGCTCCTGCAGCTCCTTGGACAGCGCGAGTAAGCAGGCACCAGCCTTTCAAGCTCTCAAGCCCCGGCCTTGTGCCGGGGCTTTTGTTTTGGCGCTCTTGTTTCGACACTTTCGTTTTGACCGGCGCAAATTTATGGTCGCGTCCATGACCACGACGACCATGAGCGAGCTCACCATCCGGTCCGCCACCGCGGCCGACATTCCGGCCATCACCGCGATCTATGGCTTCGAGGTGCGCGAGAAGACCGCAAGCTTCGAACTGACCGCGCCGGATGAAGCGGAAATGGCGCGGCGCTTCACCGCGCTGACCACCGGCGGCTTCCCCTATCTCGTCGCCACGGTCGACGGCCATCTCGCAGGCTATGCCTATGCCGGACCGTACCGGCCGCGCTCCGCCTATCGCTATACGGTGGAGGATTCGGTCTATCTCGATCCGGCCTACTACCATCGCGGTATCGGCCGCGCGCTGCTGACCGAACTGATCGCGGAATGCACGATGCGCGGCTTCCGCCAGATCATCGCGGTGATCGGCGACTCGGCCAACGCCGCCTCGATCGGCCTGCATCGCAGCGCCGGCTTTGCCATGATCGGCACGCATCCGAATGTGGGATTCAAATTCGGACGCTGGCTCGATTCGGTGCAGATGCAGCTTGCGATCGGCGAAGGCGGACGAACTGTGCCGCCCAGCTAAGCCGGTTCCCGCTTCGCCTGAAAACGCTTCAGCTTAAACCAGCGCGAGCTTGCGATCGATCACGAGCAGCACACGCTCGAGCTCATGGCCGCGGCGCAAGATCTGGCCGCTCGCCGAGATGACGCTGTAGGCCCCCTGCTTGCGCGCGAGGCGCGGATCTTTCTCGATACGATAGATCGGCACTTCGGAGGACCGGCGGAAGATCGAGAACACTGCACGGTCTCTCAGGAAATCGATCGCATAGTCGCGCCATTCGCCATCGGCGACCATGCGGCCATAGAGATTGAGAATGCGGTTGAGTTCGAGCCGGTTGAAGGTGACGGCTGCGGGCGGCGCGCTGAAACTGCGCTCCGAGGCCTGACTATCTTCGCTCCCCAGACCGCCAGAACCGTCGCCAGAGCCGAGCGCCATATCTGTCCCCCTGTCATCGGCATGACATGATCGACTGCGTCGCGCGCCTTCGCAAGCCCCATTTCACCTCACCAGGCTCTCACGGCTTCGTTAGGAAAAACCATAATGCCGCCTGAATTCCGTCCACCTCCCGCCGTTCGCAGGTGCGAGGGTTTCTGCATTGGTTGACCCGGTCCTTTCGGTACCGGATTCCTCAGCCCCCAGCCCCCCGGGGTCGTCAGGATCGGGTCTATTCTTCCTGGTGTTTCTTCCTCTCCGGCTGTCTCCAAACCGGAACCCGACTTAAGGGCCGTTCACACGGCCCTTTTTATTTGCCCGCTGCACAAAGCAACGGGCCGGGCCGCAAGGCGGGACGATTCGGATGTGGAGAAGGGCTAAAAGCCAGTCGGTTCAAAATCAGTTCGCGAGCGAGGTATAGGCCGCGCCAAGCATCGGGCCCGGTTTGTCGCGGCTGCCGTCCTGCACATAGGCGGCGACGGCATCGATCCCCTCGCGGGTGATGTTTTCGAGCGGAACCGACCAGGTGTTTGCCGCGCCGTCCCAGTCGCCGACCTTGAGCACGTTGCGGACCACGTTGTGATAGACGATCCGGTGCCCGCGATTTTCACCGCGGCCGATGGTGATCGGCACCTGCTTCGACACCGCGCAGATCCACACTTCGGCATGTCCGCTGGAAGCGGCCGCAGCCGCAACCGAGACGTCGAGATAGCCGTCCTTGCGCGTCAATTTCACCGGCACGCTCATGATGCCGCGCTCGCGTCGGCTGCGCTCCAGCGCGGCGTCGATGCCCTTGCGGTCGCTGCCGAGCACATGGGTCACGCCGTTCACGATCATCTGCGGCGTGTAGACGTCACGGTCGCCACGCATCGCGGAATAGGCTTTCTGGCGCGCGGAGAAACGCGAATCGGCGAGCGTGTCCTTCCAGCCGAGATAATCCCAGTAATCGATCGGCAGGCTCAACGCGACGAGCGAGGGGTCCTTCGCCAATTCGCCGAGCATCTTGTCGGCAGGCGGGCACGACGAGCATCCCTGCGAGGTGAACAATTCCACCACGGCGCGCGGGTCGGCGGCCGCAGGCCCGGCCGAGATCACGACACCAAGCGCCGCCACCCACCCGAGAGAGGCAGGCGCGCGACGAGCGATCCTCGCGGCAGCGTCGTGAAACCATGCGGCGATGGACCCGACAGGTGTCACGTCACCCCTCAACAGAAACGGCCAAGCTGATGCAGGCATGCCCCCTCATAGGCCGCCCGGCGCAATGCTCGCCACTCACGTCGCGGTGAGGTCCTTCACAGTTCGTTGTGCCCGACCCCATCACGCCGCAGCAAGGCTGCGCAGGACGTACTGTAGAATGCCGCCATTGCGATAGTATTCAAGCTCGTCGAGCGTATCGATGCGGCAAAGCAGCGGAACTTCCTGCTTGACGCCCTTGCTCGAAACGATCTCGGCCACCAGGGTCTGGCGCGGCTTGAGATCGCCGGCGAGACCGCGGATCGACACCTGCTCGTCGCCCTTGAGGCCGATGGACGACCACGACGCGCCATCCTCGAAGGTGAGCGGCAGCACGCCCATGCCGACGAGATTGGAGCGATGGATGCGCTCGAAGCTTTGGGCAACAACCGCACGCACGCCGAGCAGGCGCGTGCCCTTGGCGGCCCAGTCGCGCGAGGAGCCGTTGCCGTATTCGGCTCCGGCGAACACCACGAGCGGCACGTTCTCCGCCTGATACTTCATCGCGGCATCGTAGATCGACATCTGCTCGCCATCCGGCCAGTGCCGGGTGAAGCCGCCTTCCGGCACGCTGCCGTCGGCGCCCTTCAGCATCATGTTCTTGATGCGAATGTTGGCGAAGGTGCCGCGCATCATCACTTCATGATTGCCGCGGCGCGTGCCGTACTGGTTGAAGTCGGCCGGGCGCACCTGATGCTCGGTGAGATACTGGCCGGCGGGCGACGTCAACTTGATCGAGCCCGCCGGAGAGATGTGGTCGGTCGTGATCTTGTCGCCGAACATCGCAAGAATGCGCGCGTTGACGAGATCGGTGATCGGCTCCGGCTGCATCTTCATGCCGTCGAAGTAAGGCGGGTTCTGAACGTAGGTCGAACTCATGTTCCAGCGATAGGTATCGCTCGGCGTCGTCTTGATCTTGCGCCAGTTGGTGTCGCCCTTGAACACGTCGGCATACTTCTTCTTGAAGATCGTCGAGGTGACGAACTTCTTGATGAAGGCGTTGATCTCGGCCGTCGTCGGCCAGATGTCCTTGAGGTAAACCGGCTTGCCATCCTTGCCGGTCGCGATCGGATCGACAGCGAGGTTCTTGGTCACCGTGCCGGCCAGCGCATGCGCGACGACGAGCGGCGGCGAGGCGAGATAGTTCGCCTGCACGTCCGGCGAGACGCGGCCCTCGAAGTTGCGGTTGCCTGACAAGACAGCCGCTCCGATGATGCCGTTGTCATTGATCGATTTCGAAATCTCTTCCGGCAACGGGCCGGAATTGCCGATGCAGGTGGTGCAGCCGAAGCCGACGAGGTTGAAGCCGACCGCATCGAGATCCTTCTGCAAACCGGAATTGGCGAGATACTCAGCGACAACCTGACTGCCCGGCGCGAGCGAAGTCTTGACCCACGGCTTCGCCTTCAGCCCGCGCGCGGCCGCCTTGCGGGCGAGCAGCCCCGCCGCCATCAGCACGCTCGGGTTCGAGGTGTTGGTGCACGAGGTGATCGCCGCGATGACGACATCACCATGGCCGAGATCGAAATTGCGACCCTCGACCGGGAAGCGCTCGGACGCTTCCGGCTTCTTGTATTCGTTGGTCATCGCGACCGCAAAACCTTCCGCAACGGAAGGCAGTGCGACGCGGCCTTCAGGCCGCTTCGGACCGGCGAGCGAGGGCACGACGTCCTTGAGGTCGAGCACGAGCTTTTCGGTGAACACCGGATCGGTGGAAGCGGCGGTGCGGAACAGGCCCTGCGCCTTGGTGTATTTCTCGACCAGCGCAACGCGATCGGCCTTGCGGCCGGAGGTCTTGAGATAATCGAGCGCTGCCTTGTCGGCCGGGAAGAAGCCGCAGGTCGCGCCGTATTCCGGCGCCATGTTGCCGATGGTCGCCTTGTCGGCAACCGAGAGATAATCGAGGCCCGGGCCGTAGAACTCGACGAACTTGCCGACCACGCCCTGCTTGCGCAGCATCTGCGTCACGGTGAGCACGAGATCGGTCGAGGTCACGCCTTCCTTCAGTTTGCCCTTGAGCTTGAAGCCGACCACATCCGGCAGCAGCATCGACAGCGGCTGTCCGAGCATCGCGGCTTCCGCCTCGATGCCGCCGACGCCCCAACCGAGCACCGCAAGGCCGTTCACCATGGTGGTGTGAGAGTCGGTGCCGACGAGCGTATCGGGATAGGCCAACTGATAGGTCGCGGTCTTCTTGCCGATGGTGAGTTTTTCTTTTTTGGTCCAGACCGTCTGCGCCAGATATTCGAGATTGACCTGATGGCAGATGCCGGTGCCGGGCGGCACCACCGAGAAATTCGAGAACGCCTGCTGGCCCCACTTCAGGAATTCGTAGCGTTCCTGGTTCTGCTTGTATTCTTCCTGGACGTTCTTGGCGAAAGCCTTGTTGTCGCCGAAGAAGTTGACGATCACCGAGTGGTCGATGACGAGATCGACCGGCACCAACGGATTGATCTTCTGCGCGTCGCCGCCGAGCGCCTTCATCGCGTTGCGCATCGCTGCGAGATCGACCACCGCCGGCACGCCGGTAAAGTCCTGCATCAGCACGCGCGCGGGGCGGAACGCGATTTCATGCTGGAGCGTCTTCTTCCGCGCCCATTTCGAGAAGGCGAGGATGTCGTCCTTCTTGACGCTGCGGCCGTCCTCGTTGCGCAGCATGTTTTCCAGAAGCACCTTCATCGAATAGGGCAGCCTGGAAATTCCTTTCAGGCCGTTCCTCTCCGCTGTCGGGAGGCTATAATAGGCGTAGGATTTGCCCCCAACCTTGAGAGTCTTCAGGCATTTAAAACTGTCGAGGGAAGGCATAGGCAGGTCCCGATCTGAAATAGGATGACATCACGCAAACCCGCACCGCCCCCAAGGCGGGGACTGCCGTATTGCACGGTCTAGCGTTGCGGGCTGCACCAAGCGGCGGCTTTATAGAATCTTTCCAGACAGCGCGCCACACGACAATGGTCTTTGCCTTATGCGGTTCTGTAATAGCGGCGCGTTCAACTTCTCATATATTGAAATGGATCATGCCTGATGGGGCTTTCCGGCCATGACGTATCGTGCACCAGAGGGGGGCGCGCGATTTTTACCGGCGTCAGCTTTTATGTCGCAGCCGGCGAAGCGCTCGCAATTACCGGCGTCAACGGTGCAGGAAAATCCTCGCTGCTGCGCATGCTTGCAGGCCTGCTGCCGCTCGCAGGCGGGCGTATCCACTATGATGAGAGCGATGCGGAGCTGACGCTCGCCGAGCAGACGCACTATCTCGGCCACCGCGATCCGTTCAAGCCGGCCTTGAGCGTGCACGAGAACCTGACGTTCTGGCAGCGGTACCTTGGCGCCGCTATCGCCGACATCGAACACTCCCTTACCTTGACGGGGCTCGGCGCCATCGGCCATTTGCCCGCGGGCTTTCTCTCCGCGGGCCAGCGGCGGCGGCTTTCGATCGCACGCCTCATCGCCGTGAAGCGTCCGATCTGGCTGCTCGACGAGCCCGCGACCGCGCTCGACGCGGCGGGGCAAAAAGCATTCATCGGAATCATGCAATCGCATCTTGATGGAGGCGGGCTGATCGTCGCCGCGACCCACGGTCCGCTCGGCATCGACGCGCGCGAATTGCGGCTTGGAGACCGCGCATGAGCGCGTTCCTTGCTTTGATCCAGCGCGACCTGCGGATCTCGTGGCGGCTCGGCGGCGGCGGATTGCTCGGCGTGTTGTTCTTCCTGAGCGTCGTCGTGCTGATGCCGTTCGCACTCGGCCCCGACATTCCGCTTCTCAAGCGAATGGGGCCTGCCGTGCTGTGGCTCGGCGCCATGCTCGCGAGTCTTCTTACACTCGACCGGCTGTTCACCGCCGACCTCGAAGATGGCTCGCTCGACCTTCTTTTGATGAGCCCGATGCCGCTCGAGATGAGTTGCCTCGCCAAAGGCCTCGCGCACTGGTTCGCGACCGGGCTGCCGCTGATCGTGGCAACGCCGGTGCTCGGCGTGCTGCTGAACCTCGAGCCCGAAACCTCGCTGTTCGTCGCGCTGACGCTGCTCGCAGGCACCCCGGCCCTGACCTTCACCGGCATGATCGGTGCCGCCCTTGCCGTCACCATGCGCCGTGGCGGCCTGCTGCTGCCGGTTCTGGTGCTGCCTTTGTCGATCCCGGTGCTGATTTTCGGCGTCGCCGCCTCCAACGCCGCGGTCACGGAACAGGGCCTGTTCGGCGCCCCCTTCTCCATCCTCTGTGCGCTGACGCTCGCAGGTTTCATCATCGGCCCGCTTGCGGCCGCCGCCAGCCTCCGGCAGGGGCTCGATTAAACCGGCTGGATTAAGCGCGCTGGACCGAAAAACGCCGCTCCCGCCATGACAGGCCGCATTGCACCGTTACCGCCGCACCGCTAAAAAGCCCCCCGCCATGTTGTTCGCCCGGCTCGCCAACCCCTCGCGCTTTCTCAGCTTCACCGCCCGCATCCTGCCCTGGCTTGCGGTGGCGACCGCCGTGCTGATGGTGCTTGGCCTCTACCTCTCATGGACCGCGCCGGACGACTACCAGCAGGGCGCGACCGTGAAGATCATGTTCATTCACGTGCCCAATGCCTGGCTGTCGATGTTCGTGTGGATGGTGATGAGTGTATCCGCACTCGGCACGCTGGTGTGGAAACACCCGCTGGCCGACGTCGCCGCGAAAGCCGCCGCGCCGATCGGCGCGTCCTTCACTTTCCTCGCGCTCGCGACCGGCTCGCTCTGGGGCCGGCCGATGTGGGGCACCTATTGGCAATGGGACGCGCGGCTGACCTCGGTGCTGATCCTGTTCCTGATGTATCTCAGCCTGATCGCGCTATGGCGCGCGGTGGAGGACCCCACCCGTGCCGCGCGCGCGGCGGCGGTGCTCACGCTCGTCGGCGCGATCAACATTCCGATCATCAAATTCTCGGTGGAGTGGTGGAACACGCTGCACCAGGGCAACTCGGTCTTCCGCATGGATGGACCGACGCTCGACCGCGCGTTTCTGCTACCGCTGTTCACCATGGCGATCGCGTTCACGCTTCTGTTCATCACGCTGCATCTCGCCGCCATGCGCAACGAGATCCTGCGGCGGCGGGTGCGCACTCTGCTTCTGATGCAAGCCAGCGGACGCGCAGCATGAGCGCGCTCGGCCCCTACACAGTTTTCATCACCACATCCTATGCGCTTGTCGCGCTGGTGGTTGGCGGGCTGATCGCCGCTGTGATGATCGATTATCGTCGCCAGCAAGCCGAGCTGCGGCGCCTGGAAGCAAGCGGCGTGACGCGGCGATCCGGCAAGACCGCCGCCGACAAGACGGCATCCGAGTCATTATGACATCCGATCAACCGCAATCCCGCCCGCGGCGCTGGCTTCTTGCTCTGCCGCTTCTCGTTTTTGCAGGGCTTGCGGCACTGTTCTGGTTCCGACTCGGCGACACCGACGTTTCCCGCATTCCCTCTGCGCTGATCGGCCGCCCTGCACCCGACAAGGTGCTGCCGCCGGTCGCCGATCTCGTGCACGACGGCAAAGCCGTTCCGGGCCTCGATCCGGCGATCTTCAAAAATCAGGTGACGGTCGTGAACGTGTGGGCCTCATGGTGCGTGCCCTGCCACGACGAAGCGCCGCTCCTGTTGCAGCTCGCGCAGGACAAGCGGATTCAAGTGGTCGGCATCAACTACAAGGATGCCCCCGAGAATGCGCGGCGCTTCCTCGGCCGCTACGGCAACCCGTTTGTCGCCGTCGGCACCGACGCAAGCGGTCGCACGGCCATCGACTGGGGCGTCTACGGCGTGCCGGAAACATTCGTGATTGATCGCAAGGGGGCCATCGCCTTCAAGCTGATCGGACCGATCACGCCCGACAATTTCGACCGCGTGCTGAAGCGCGAGATCGACAAGGCGCTGCAGTCGGGCAGCTAGACTTTCTCCGCTCACTTTGCCTGAAAACGCCTCGAGGCCCTCACGCGCAGGGCTTTTCCGAGGCCGGAAAGCGCTTCCTCACATTGACGAAGCCTTCCAAATTGCCTTAAGGAGACGCACCGCCAGCGACCCTTGGGCAATCGCCGCCTGCAAAGTCGGCCGTTCTCTCCCGGAGAGATTTATTACTCAAGGAAATCAATGGCTTGGAGAGGTGGCAGAGTGGTCGAATGCACCGCACTCGAAATGCGGCATAGGTGCAAGCCTATCGGGGGTTCGAATCCCTCCCTCTCCGCCAGATAGCAATCAGATTGCAAACAAGCGGAATTTCTCCAGCCAACGTCCTGTAAGGCACGCACCAGTATTAATCGCTGACGCAACTGCCCCACTCAGTCGGTCGGTGACAGGAAATCCCTGATCTCGTCGTCCGATAAATCGATGCGGTAGAAATCCTTGTAGAAGGCGCGGGTTTCCGCGGCCATGTCGATATCGGCGAAAGCATCCGGATAAAGCAGCTTCGCCACCCAGAGGAATTGCAGCGCCTCCTCCGAGGTCTCGCGGCACCACCAGAACATGCCGCGCGGATTGACGTGGACACGCCCGTCGCGCACGGCCTTGATCATGCTCCATTGCGGGCTGTTGCGGATCGTTTCGACATCGCGCGCACGCATGGCGATGATCACATCCGGATTGCTCGCCACGACATTTTCCAGAATCGCCGTACCGGACGCATTCGGCCGACCCTGAAACCAGTTTTCGGCCACGTTGATCGCGCCGCCGAGATCCATCCAATCCTGATTGAGCGATGGGCGGCCGGAGGTGGTCAACGGCGCGCCGGAGGCGAGATACACTTTCAGCCGCTTCCCTTCGGGTATTTTCTCCAGCCGTTCGCGCACGCGGCGACGGTTATTCTCGAAATAGTCAGCATAGCGCTTGGCGATGTCGTGCGCCTCACCGCCAAAAATCTCGCCGGTGATCAGCGTGCGCTCGACGATGGCGTCGATCGAATTGGCGCGGAAGGCGGCAACGGCAATCCCGGCCTGAGCCAGTTGTTCCTTTTTCGCCGGCGGCAGCATGTCTGTCACGAACAGGACATCGGGCCGCAGCGCCATCATCTCCTCGACGTTGACACCCGCGGAGCCTCCCGTTCCTGCCAGCGAAGCATTGACGATGCTCGGAACGAATTTGCGGAACACCGGCATCGATCGCGCGATGCGCGTGGTGGCCACGATCCGGTCGCCATATCCCAGCATGGCAATGACCGCGTTGTGCGCTTCCCACGTGGTCGCTACCCGCGTCACCGTCTGTGGCAGGCTGAGGTGGCGGTCGCCGTAATAAACGACATCCCGCCGGGGCGCGTTCTGGTCCGCCGTTGCGGGCGCAACAGCCAGCACGCAGAAGCCGAGCAGAACAATCAGCGTGGTCCGGATACGCATGGATATTCTCCCGCTACGAAAGAGTGCTCATCTCGCGGATGGGCCGGCATCCGGCAGGCGAGGATCCTTCTTCCACCAGACAACGACCGTGCGTGTTTCCATCCGCAAATGAAGCCCGTTCGCGTTCTGCGTCAGATACGGGCCGATATTCCTGCGGAAACGATCGATGCGATCCGGCGGAATGGCGAGCCAGGCGAAGTGCGCGAGCAATTCGTCCCAGTCGCGCCAGCTTGCCGAGAAGCCATCCGGCAGATAGCCGACATTGGCCTCGATCCCCATGTCGATAAGGCGATTGAACACCAGCGCGTGGCCTGCCATCGCCGGGCGATAGCCGCCACTGCCGCGCGGCGGCTCGGGTTCGATCCCGGTCACCAGCTCATCGTGGAAGCTCTTGAGGCTCGGCCCGCAGAACGTCATCACGAACACATATTTCCGGGCGAGCGCGTCGAGCTTTCTCAAATCCCGCATCGCCGGTGAGCGCGAGGCGACCACGATGTCGTGCAGAGGCACGTTCTCGCCCGGCACGACATCATGCCACGACAAGTGAAGCGGATGGACGTTGCGAAGGCCGCGCGCCGCGACATTCGCCTTAAGGTGATCCAGCATCTCGCGCGAGACATCGATGGCGGTGACCGAGCCCGCCCGCTGCGCGGCCTGCAGCGTGATCCGTCCCGGCCCGGCGCCGATATCGGCGACGGTGTCCTCGGGGCCGATCTTCATCGCCTCGATCTGCAGGCGGGTGTACTCCGCCTGCAGCGCAGCGTAGCCGTTATATCGCGCGGCGAACGCATCCCACATCGCCGGCTGCGACATCGCAAGCGATGTCGACAGCGCGGCGAGCAGATTCCAATCGATCAGGCCGTTCGCCATAACCCAACTCAGAACGTGACCGACGCCGATACCCTCACTTCGCGCGGCGCGCCGAGGAAGGCGGTGTTCGATCCGACCACGCCATTGATGCTGCCCGGGAAGATCGACAGCCAGTAGCGCTCGTTGGTGATGTTGTTGGCGAGCACACGGAACGTCGCGGTGTTCTTGTCCGGCAGCACCATGGTGTAGCGCACACCGAGGTCGATGGTGGTGAAGCCCTTGACCATGAACGAGTTGATGTTGTTGCCTGCACGCTCGCCGGTGTAGTGCACGTTGGCGCTGAAAACGAGGCCGGGGAAACGCTCGACAAGATACTCCATCAGAATATTTGCCTGCGTATCGGGAACGCCGACGACCTTGGTGTTGCTGGTTGCCGGAACGCCGGTGTCCTTCAGCCGGGGATCGAGCAGCGTCAGGCCGCCATAGACGTTGAAGTTGCGGAACACTTCACCGTAGAGGCCGAACTCGAGACCCTTGTTCTCCTGCATGCCCTGAACTTTGTAGACATTATCGGTATCGGTGAAGGCGAACGGACGCTCGAGCTGGAACGCGGCAAAGGTCGCATTCACCTTGCCGAAGTTTGCCTTGACGCCAGCTTCAATCTGCTTGCTGCGATAGGGCGCGAGGGTTGTGCCCTCGTTGGCCGCGCCAGTTGGCGCGGAGCCGCCCTGTTCGAGGCTGTTGGCATAGGCGACATAGGTCGTGATGTTCGACACCGGCTTGAACATCACCGCCACTGTCGGGCTGAAGCCTTCCGCCGCATAGCCGGGCCGGGATGCACCGGTCGCGGTGTAGTTCTTGGTTTCAATCCAGTTATAGCTGCCGACCAGCATCGCCGACCAATACGGATTGAAGGTGATGGTGTCGCCGAAAATCGCGACCTGCTGAGAGTTGCTCGACCCCTTGTAGCGCAAGCCGTCCTGCACGAGACCAACCGGGGCCGGCCACTGGACAGGATTGGCTATATTGCTGTTGCCGAAATTGATGGTCGACGATGAATTCACCGCCGAATAGATGTCCCAAGTATAACCTGTCGTTCCGATCACCAGCTCATGCTTGATGCCGCCGGTATACACCGTGCCGTTCAAGTTCGCCGTATTGCTGAGCACCTCGAAACGACCCGCCGCGGTCGAAGGCGACATGGACGTTCTGTAGTTTCCGGCATTGTCGAGCATCGTATTGGTAACCGACTGAAACATGCGGTCGGCAGTCTGATGCAGCATGCCGCCCGTGAAGCTCCAGTTCTCGTTGAACTCGTGCTTGATGCGGCCGCTGTAGGTCGTGGTCTCCAGTTCGGAGCCGCCGAAGACCTGGCCATAGCCGGGGCGCGTGGGATCCGGGGCATCCGGCAGACGAATGGTGTTGCCGTAGCCAAAGCCGGCCGGGAAGCCGTACTTCTTGAAATTGTAGTGGCTGGCATTGAGCTCGATCACCGTCTTGTCGGAGAGATGCAGATCGAACGCGCCGGAAACGAGATCGCGATCGAGCGTGCTGCCCTTGACGTAACCGTCGCCCTTCTCCTTGAGCAGGTTGACGCGGTAGCCGAAGTTCTTGGCCGCGCCGACATGCCCGCCGAAGTCACCATGCGCCATCAGCGTCGAATCGTTCATCCAGCTTCCGGTGATGCGATTGAAGAACGTATCGGTCGGCCGCTTCTGGATGAAATTGAACATGCCGGCCGGGCTCGCGGGACCGTAGAACGCGCCGGTCAATCCGCTGATAACCTCAAGACGCTCGATCATCTCGATCGGCTGAGAGGTCGTGGCAACGATGTTCATGCCGTCGAGATGGCTGTTGGAGACGACGTTGCCCTGCATGCCGCGGGTTTGCGGACGGCCGACATCGGGGCCGCCGCGCGCTTCCATTTGCGCGGACGGAATGTACTTCAGAAGATCCGGCAGGCTGGTGGCGCCGCGATTTTCGATGAAGGTCCTGTCCAGCACATTAATCGCCAGAGGCGTATCGAGCAGCGCGCGCCGCTTCAGCGGGCCGACTTCCGCGCTCTTCGGGGTGAATCCGCTGGGGCCGGAATCATCGCCGGCATAAGGCTGCGACGCTGCCGTCTGCTGCGATGACGGCTCCTGCGGCGCGGTCTGACGCGCGCTCCGCGTTGCGCGCCGAGGTCCGCGTGCACTGCGCGTCGTATTCTGCCGCTGTGTGGTGGCTTTCGGCTTCTCCTGGGTGACGGTCACTGTCGGAAGCTCGCGCGCATCCTGCGCCAAGGCCAACGTACCACACGACGCACTCCCGAGCAGGATGCCGACAAACAGAGTCCTCTTCACGATTCTAGCCCCCAAAGACACCACGCCACGACGCGCGAACGCATCGTTCCGCTTTCCGATATGTGTGAAAGTCGTGGTGCCCCCCGGCACAGTCCTCTGCCGCCAACGCAATCTGCGGATTCATTTAATCCGACGCAGATCGCTTTCGATCATCGCGCGTCTACGCACGATCCTGATCGAAGGGCGGAACGGTTTGAGTATCCGTGACGCGGATCGCTCAAGCCGTCTTACATCAAGACGACATCCGGGTGATATGAAACGGCCATCGGGGCGTCAAGCAATGCGGGCACGAAATGCGTGTCGAAAACAGCACACATCTTTCACCGCTCGCGATTTGAGAAAGAATTTGAATTGATCGTGCAACGATGCGGACGATCAATAGCTACACCTTGAGCGTGCATCGCGCACGCTTATGACCTGCACGACATATGTTGCGATCAATGTCGCTACACGAGCTTCAACACGAGGATGGGTTTGCGTTCCCTCAAAGGCTGCGATCATCTCTCATCAGCTGATTCAGCAATTTCGGGTTCGACGATACGAACTGCGATTGACGCGTCATGCGAAGGATCAATCGGTTGCGCCATCGCGGAAACATCGCAGTTAATGAAACCTTAAGTTGAGAAGATATCGAAGCGACCTTCTCGGCAGACGCAGACACCGCATGGTCTCGTGCAAGTTGCGACAAAAGCGCCCACTCGTTAGAGCCGGACAGGTTCCATCACCGGCACGATCAGCATCTGGCCATCGGCGTTGGTCAGCGTCGAGACCTCGACACCGTAGAGCGTATGGATCAACGGCGGCGTGATGATCTCTGCCGGCGGACCATCCGCCATGATGGCGCCATCACGCAACACGGCGATGCGGGTTGCGATCTGCACCGCATGTTCGGGGTTATGCGTGCTGAACACGATGGTGTGGCCGGTGCCCGCGAGGCTGACCAACTGTTGCAACAACCGGACCTGATAGCCGAAGTCGAGACCGGTCATCGGTTCGTCCATGACGAGGATGCTGGCACCTTGCGCAAGCGCACGCGCGATCAGGGTCAACTGCCGCTCGCCGCCGGAGATTTCCGTATAGGGCCGCTCCGCCAGATGCGTGATCGCGAGCCGCTCCAGGATCTCGTTGACGACCTGATGATCGGCGGCCTTTGCCGCGCGGAAGATTCCCGTCTCGGCGAGGCGGCCGAGCAGCACCACATCGCGCACGCTGTAGGGAAACGGCGCGACATGAGCCTGCGGCACATAGGCGATGCGTTGCGCCAGAGCCCTGCGCGAGAAGGTACCAAGCGGCACACCATCGAGCCGGATCTCGCCCTGTTCGGGTTTAAGAAAGCCAAGCAGGATACGAAACAGCGTGCTCTTGCCGGCACCGTTGGCGCCGAGCAGCGCCACGATCTCGCCGGAGCGCAGACTGAGCGTGACCCCGCCAAGAATGGTCCGCGTGCCGCGCCGGAAGTGCACGTCACACGCTTCGAGGCATTCGGTGGGAGGCGCGCCCGTCATCACGTCCAACCTTTTCGGGCGCGGCGCAACACGATGATGAAAACGGGAATGCCGAGCAATTCGGTGAGGATGCCGATCGGAATTTCCGAACGCATGACGCTGCGCGACAGGCAATCCGCCGCGATCAGAAAGATCGCGCCGACGAAGGCGCTCGCCGGCAACAGCCGCGCGTTGCCTGGCCCGAGTGCGAGGCGCACCGCGTGCGGGATCACGAGGCCGACCCATCCGATCATCCCGGCGATTGACACCGACAGCGCGGACACCAGCGTCGCGGCGCCGATCACGCCGTAACGCACCTGCTGCGCGGGCACGCCCAGCGCGCGCGCTTCATCATCGCCCATCGACAGCGCATCAAGCGCGCGGCCGAACAGCATCAGCACAATGAGCCCGCCGACAATCGGAATCATCGCCCAGCGGATCTGGGTCATGTCGACGCCGCCGAGGCTGCCCATCAGCCAATAGACGATGGCGGGCAACTGCTCGTTGGGGTCTGCGGTGTATTTGACGATCGACAGCGCCGAGGTGAACAGCGCACCGGAAATCATGCCGCCCAGCACCAGCATGATCATCGAGGCATGACCGAACAGGTTCGCGATCATCAATCCGACGCCGACCGCGACAAGCCCCATGATGAAGGCCGAAAGCTGGATCAGCGCCCAGTTGATGACTTGTCCTCATTCGACGAAAAGTTTGCGAACGGCAGAGACGTTTAAAGTATCGCGCCTGGAGGAAAGCTCAGGCGCGGCCGATCCTAGAGTACTTGCTAACGGCTCATTGACGCAAATCAGCGCAGCTCCGGCTGGGCCGCCCGGCTCGTATCAAACGTATCTGATACCGATCAAGCGCCCGCATGCTTCTTCAATACGAAGCTGTTTTCATATTCGGGTGGCTGCCCCAGAACTTCATAATTGCTGAAGCACCCCTTTTCCCTGAGGTCGTCGACCGCCGGACCCACGTCGGGGGAATAGGCATGGTCTCCATAATCATCAAATACGACATAACCACCAGGCACCACAAAGTGCTCATAGATCAAAAAATCCATGAACACGTTCTCTGCGACGTGGCCTCCATCGATATGCAGAATCTTGAAGCTCTGAGAGAGATTGGTCACGTCCTGAATCGCAAGCTCCGACGGTTTCTTGATCAGGCTGCAGGAGGGGAAAAGCTGTTGCTGAAAATAATCCAGCTCCTCCGATTGCCCGGGGAGTGCACAAGGATCGACGCCGATGACCTTCGCCGGCGCTGAGGTCAGCGACCGCATGAAGGTAAGAGACTTGCCTTTCCAAACGCCGATTTCAACGACGTCTCCCGGCAACTCGCTCGTCTCGAGGCACAGATATCCAAGCAGCTTCACATACGGATGAAACGAAAGCTCGGTTCTCTGCATATATCGGCGCGGGATATGCTTGTACGCATCGGCAAAATCAGCCGAGACTTGGTCCCATGCCGCGTTGACCCGTAAACTGGTTTGCGCGTCGTTCAAAATCTCCGTCAGTCGTGTCATCATGTGAGCCTTTATAATACTGTCGACGTCATCCTGGACGACCCGCAAGCCACTGCACGTCCTGCACATTCGACGGGTCTTATCACGATATCAAGCTCTGCGTTGAGTCCTCGAAGAAGCAACATGCCGGCAAGCGGAAAATCCTGTCTTCGAACTATTTTTTCTGGCTCGCTTATCGAAAACTCGCATAAACTATCGCCGGCTACCAATCGGGCGGCACACCTCACAATCACGCTCACATCCTGGGTTAGCAGATCGAGTCTAGATGCCCGTTGCTTCCGTTCCGACAGTCTCCGTGATCATGCCGTCCTACAATCATGCACGGTTTATCCCCTCGGCGATCACATCGATCCTGGACCAGACGTTTTTCGACCTTGAACTCATCATTGTCGACGATGGCTCGGCCGACGATTCGGTAGATGTGATCAAGACATTTGTAGATTCCCGAATCCGCACCGTGTTCTCCGAGACGAATCAAGGAGCCGCCGCGGCCACCAACAAGGCGGTGTCGCTGGCCCGCGGAACCTACGTTGCACTCTGCAACTCCGACGATCGATGGGCGAAAAACAAGCTCGATGTGCAGCTTTCAATTTTCAAAAACCAACCCGATCTGGCTGCAGTGTTTTCCGACGTCGCATGGATCGACAGCCAGGGCGCTCCTCTCGATCCAAGCAACCCCTCATTCTCGAACGTCTTTCAGCAGGAGAATCGCAACCGCCATCAGTGGCTTCACGATCTTCTGCTGGGCGGCAATTGTCTCTGCCATCCTTCGATCCTGATCAAGCGCGACGCTTTGAACCACGCCGGTCCGTATGACAACCGATTTCGTCAACTTCCAGATCTCGAGAAGTGGATCGCTCTCGTTCAATTCGGCGAAATTTTCGTTTCACCCGAGAAGCTTATCGAATTTAGAATTCACGAGTCCAATACCAGCGCCGCAAATCCGGACACCAACAGGCGAACCGTGAACGAATTCAGGCTGATCGTCCGGGATGCCTTTTACAAGATGTCGGCAGACAACTTCGCGGCTTCATTCGGCCTGAAAGCGCCGCCTCTCGTATCGGAAACACATCTGAAGATTGAGAAAGCTCTATTTCTGATTGCTCACAGGGGCGCGTTTGAACATTTCTTCCGGGAAGCGGGACTGGACCTGATGCACGAGCTACTTGCATCCGACGACGCCCAGCGTCTGCTGTCAGACAAGTACGGCTACAATGTCAACACGTTCTATTCCGATATGGGAGCGAGTTCGCCCTGGATCGTCGACCCGAAGCGGAGTGTCGGAGCTGACATCGATCTCACCACAATCCCAACGCGGCACCTTGCAAATCAGGTGATGAAGAGAGGCCTCGAGTTCATGGAGGCCAAATTAAAGCGGTCGCCGAAGTGACGATCAGCTCTTACTGACAAAACTCATCCCGGATATCGTCAATATCGTCCTCGGTGACACCACCGTGAAACGGCAGGCAGAGAACCTGAGATTTCACGATCTCGACGTGAGGCACATTCCTCACCGAATGAATGGCGTAATTCCTGTAGGGCTCGAAGTCCGTGCAAATCGGATGAAAATACTTTCGTGAGAAAATCCCTTTCTGCTGCAAGCTCCGATAAACGTCGTCGCGGGAGCGTTTGAACAGCACAGGATCGATACAAATCTGGAAATATTGTTCCGACGGAAAGATTCCGGGCTGGTTCGGCGGAAGCCATATGCCCGGCAGCGCCTTGAGAAAATCCTGATATCGTTCCCGAAGCTGCGACCGCACCCTTTTCTCTTCGGCGACCAACGGCAGATTCAACAATCCCATGGCGGCTTGGAGCTCATTCATCTTGCCGTTGATACCAACGGAGACGACCTCGTCCTCATTCTTGATTCCGAAATTTCTCAGAAAATATAGATTCTTCGCATCCTCTGCGCGGGCTGTCGTAATCAGCCCACCTTCCGCCGTATTGAACAGTTTCGTCGCGTGAAGCGAGAACACAGACGCGTTCCCAAACAGGCCGATGGATTTTCCGTGGACCGTCACGCCAAATGCGTGGGCGGCGTCATAGATGAGTTGAAGCCCGTGCTCGTCGGCGATGGTCTGAAGACCATCCAAGTCACAGACGGTGCCGTAGACGTGTACGCCGAGAATGGCTGAGGTCTTGGCCGTAATCGCTTTCCTGACCGACTCCGGTTCGATCGTCAGCGTATCCGGCGAGACATCGGCAAAGACAGGCACCAGCCCATTCCAATGGATCGCATGAGCGGTCGCCGCAAACGTCAGCGGGGTGGTAATAACCTCACTACCTTCGGGCAACTCCAATAGCTTCAAGGCCGCCAGAAGTGCAATGGTGCCATTGTTGAACAGCATCGCCGTCGGAACATCGAGATAGCTTTTTAGTTCACTCTCCAATCGCTCATGGAGCGGCCCGCCGTTCGTCAGAATTCTCGTGTCCCAGACTTCGCGGAGCAGAGCGTGCATGTCGTTCAGATCGGGCAGCAAAGGCCGGGTCACATATAATGGTCTGGGCATTCTATTGTCTGCTCTTCCCGTCTGGGCCTTCGGCGGCGAACCGATACAATCCGGGCAATCGCGATTGCCGCCTCTGCGACAATCTTTCCGGCATGCGTCTGAAACACCTGACCTTAAGTCAGGCGCTTTGCTCCATCAAGGACGGCCTGCGATACATGAGTGGCAGTTAGCTCTCAGCACTGGAGCAGCGAGCCAAGCGCCCGCCGCTGTGACGATGAGTGGCAGCTATCCATCAGCCTTTGCACGCAGCGGCGTGGCCTTGTCGGCCTCGCGCTGCTGCAGACGGAAGAAATTGGCGTAGCGGCCATTCTTCTGCAGCAGATCGTCGTGGCGGCCCGACTCGACGATGATGCCGTTCTCCACCACCAGAATCGTATCGGCATGCATGATGGTATGAAGGCGATGGGCGATGACGATAGTGGTGCGGCCCTTGCACAGGCGCGCCATCGCCTCCTGCACATATTTCTCTGATTCCGAATCGAGCGCGGCCGTGGCCTCATCGAGCAGGATGATCGGCGCATCCTTGATCAGTGCCCGTGCGATCGCGATGCGCTGGCGCTGGCCGCCGGACAGCTGCGTGCCGTGCTCGCCCACCGGAGTTTCATAGCCCAACGGAAAGCCCGTGATGAAATCATGGGCGCAGGCGGCCTCCGCCGCGGCCGCGATCTCCTCATCGGTCGCACCCGGCTTTCCGAAAGCGATATTCTCCCGGACGGTGCCGCGGAACAGATAGACATCCTGTCCGACATAAGCGGTCTGCTGGCGCAGCGAGCTTCGCGAATAGTCCGAGATGACCTGCTCGTCGATCAGGACTGCACCCTCATCGGCTTCATAGAAGCGCAGGAGCAACGACAGAATCGTCGATTTTCCGCCGCCCGAGGGGCCGACCAGAGCCGTCACCTTGCCGGGCTCAGCAATGAAATTCATCTGCTTGAGCACAGGCTGGTCCGGCCGATAAGCGAAAGTCACGTCACGAAACTCGATCTGAGCCTGCGTCAGAGCAAGCGCTGGCTTGTCGCTGTCGTCCGGTTCGGTGGCGGGCTTGTCGACGATCTCAAGCAGCATACTCGCGCCCATCAGTGCGCTGTTCAGATCGATGTTGAGGCGCGCAAGCCGCTTCGCCGGCTCATAGGCCAGCAGGAACGCGGTGATGAACGATACGAACTGCCCCGGTGCCGCATTGGTGGCGATCACGCGATAGCCGCCATACATCAGCGCCGCCGAGATCGCGATGCCGCCCAGCATCTCCATCAACGGGCCCGAACGGTTGGCGACCTTCGCCATCTTGTTCGAAAAGGACTCAACCTCCGCGATGCTCCGATCCACTCGCTCCTGCATCGCGCTTTCGAGCGTGAAGGCTTTCACGGTGCGGATGCCCTGCAGCGATTCCTGCACGGCTTCCATGATGTAGGCCGTGCCCATGAACTGGCCGGCCGCGAGGCTCTTGATCCGCCGCACGATCTTGCGCACGAACAGAAACATCGGCGGCACGACGATGAGGCTCAGCAGCGACAGGAACGGGTCCTGCGACACCATTACGGCGACAAGGCCGATCAGCGTCAGGAGATCCCTGCCCGCGCTCGTGATGATGAGCGACAACACCTGCGTGATCGAGGCCGCGCCGGCGGAGAGCCGGTTCAGATATTCGGACGAATGGGACTTCGAATAGAACGCAAGGCTTTCCTGCATCAATTTCGAAAACAGCTTGCGCTGGTTGTTGGCAAGAATCGCATTGCTGATCCGCGACAGCATCACCTGCTGCAGATAGGTGGCAATGCCTTTGGCGGTGAACAGGCCGATGACGGCGGCCGACAGCATCACGATGCCGTTGATGCTGCGATAGACATAGGCCTCGTTGATGACCTTGCCGAACAGATAAGCGGAGCCCGCGCTCGCGCCCGCGCCGATCGCCATCATGACAAGCACGAACAGATAACGCCGCCAGTAGACGACCGCCTGCTCAGCAACAAGTCGCTTGATGACTTGCAGAGCCCCATAGGGATCGTCGGTGATCTTCCCGCGGGTCTCGGACATGATGGTTCCAGATAACGACGGACTGGCCGCCTGATTGCCCGCCACAGCGCGGATTTTCAAGTCGAAACTTCAGAGACTGCTGAAAACAATGCGCTTTTTCAGGCACTCAGATTTCCACGGCCTGATGCGGGGAAAAATGCAAGCGCCGTTTTTATTACAACATTTCGCCTGAATAGGATATGCCGCTAAGGGCAACTCTGACGGGAATATGATGTTTGCCTCTCACCGCTACAGGTACATCCGGGATCCCAACCCGTTTATCCTTGCGCTGTCGTCGGACAAAGAGATCGGTGAGATTCGCATCCGCCCGTTTCTGGCGGCCTTGCTCGCGCGCGGTGTCATCTCCGGCTTTCAGCTTGCCGATCGCGATATGGTATCGATGGGGTGGCACAAGGATTTTTCCTTCACCCATATCTGGTGTCACCGCAACGTCTCCACGGCGCAGCACCGGTTTCTCCGGAAGCACGCAGAGGCGCCGATCATCTACGACATCGACGACCTTCTCCTCGCTCCGCCCGATTTCGTCAAAGCCCGCCCGCGCAACATGCGGCGGATTCAGTGGTGCCTCGATCACGCGCACACGATCACCACATCGACGGAAACCTTGCGCTCACATCTGCTCAATCAGGTTGCAAGCCCGAAACCAATCATCACGCTCAAGAACGGCCACGCCGGTTTCGCGCGATCGCCTCAACCTCAAATCAGGAAACAGGTGGTCTGGACCTCTGGCGATCACCCTTTCGTGTTGCGCAACGCGCCGGGATTCATGGACGGTCTTGCCGATGTCGTGAACCGTAACGATTACGAGATGATCCTGATCGGCCGGTTCGAGCCGGATCATATCGCGTCGTTCAAGCGCGTCAGGCTGATCCGGCGGATCGATTTTAATTCGTATCGCGAGGCATTGCGCCTGTTCGACGGCGCGATTGCACTTGCGCCCCTACCCGCCGGGCTGAAGCCGAAGAACCAGACATTCTTCGACGCGAAATCCGACATCAAGCTCCTCGATTATCTGTCGAGCGGCCTCGTGCCCGTGTGTACCAATTCCCCGCCCTATACCCGCTCGGAGCTCTACATTCCCGAACTGGGCGCGGAGGATGCCGACGATCTTTTGAAGAGACTGGAAAGCTGCATACAGGATCACGCCGGCTGGCTCGCGCGCATCGACAGCAAAATCCATGCAACAGGCATTCTCGATCAGCGCCGCTTCGATCGCCTGTCGCAGGAGCTGGACAGGATTTTCATCGCCTGACCCAGGACGCTCTATTTCGGAAGACTGCCCGCTAAAAACGCCGGTTTCAATCGACCCGATAATTTTTTATATTCGGTCAGAGTCGTTTTCCCGATCTAACCACGCTGAAAGCCCGTAAAAATGTCCTCTGCCGCCGGTCCCTCCGCTCCGATCATCGTCACTGGCGGTGCCGGATTCATCGGCTCCAACTTCATCCGTTGCTGGATCGCGAACGAGCCCACCGCCGTCATCAATCTCGACAAGCTGACCTATGCGGGAAATCTCGAAAACCTCAGCGACCTGCCGGGTGAACGTCTCGAATTCGTACATGGTGATATCTGCGACAGCGCGCTCGTCAAAGGTCTGCTCGCACGCCGCCGCCCGCGCGCGATCATTCATTTTGCCGCGGAATCCCATGTCGACCGATCCATTCACGGCCCGGACGCTTTCATCACCACCAATGTCGTCGGCACCTCGTGCCTTCTGGAATGCACGCGCGATTACTGGCAGCGCCTGCCCGCCGACGAGCAGGCCGCATTCCGCTTCATTCACGTCTCCACTGACGAGGTCTACGGCATGCTGACGCCGGAGGAGCCGGCGTTTACCGAGCAGCATCCGTTCCGGCCGAACAGCCCCTATGCCGCGTCGAAAGCCGCATCCGACCATATCGCCCGCGCCTGGCACCACACTTACGGGCTGCCGGTCATCACCACCAACTGCTCGAACAATTACGGGCCCTATCAGTTTCCCGAGAAGCTGATCCCGCTGATGATCCACAACGCCCTCGCCGGCAAGCCGTTGCCGGTCTATGGCGACGGCCTTCAGGTGCGCGACTGGCTTCATGTCGAAGACCATTGCGACGCCATCCGCAGCACGCTCGCTACGGGCCGTCTCGGCGAGACCTACAACATCGGCGGCAATAGCGAGAAGCCGAACATTGCGGTCGTGCAGACAATCTGCGACCTCTTGGATGCGGAGCGCCCGCGCGCCGACGGGAAATCCTATCGCACGCAGATCGCGTTCGTCACCGACAGGCCCGGTCACGACCGCCGTTACGCGATCGACTCCACAAAAATTCAAAGTGAGCTCGGCTGGACGCCGCGCGAGACGTTTGAGTCCGGCCTGCGCAAGACCGTCCGCTGGTATCTCGCCAATCAGGTCTGGACTGAGCGCGTGATCTCCGGCGCCTATCGCGACTGGATTGAAAAGAACTACGCCGCACGATGAACGAGCCACGCATCCTTCTTCTCGGTGCGGGCGGCCAAGTTGGAGCCGCGCTGCAGTCGCGCCTTGCATCGCAAGGGCAACTCACCGCCCACGACCGCACGAGCTGCGATCTTGGCGACCTCGATCGATTGCGGGACGCCGTGCGGGCGGCGCGGCCGAATCTTATCGTCAATGCCGCGGCCTATACCGCCGTCGACAAGGCCGAGACGGAAACCGCGCTCTGCGAGCGCATCAACGCCGATGCGCCGCGCATCCTCGCCGAGGAAGCGCGCGCCACAGGCGCATGGCTCATTCATTATTCGACCGACTATGTGTTCGACGGCACCAAGCCTACCGCCTACACCGAGAACGATGCGACGGCACCACTCAATGTTTACGGCCGCACCAAGCTCGCAGGCGACCGCGCGATCATGGACACGGCGACCGACTTCACCATCCTGCGCGTCAGTTGGGTCTATGGGGTGCGCGGGCGCAATTTTGCCAACACCATTCTGCGGCTTGCCGCCGAGAAGGATGAGTTGCGCATCGTGGCGGATCAGTTCGGCGCACCGACTTCGGCCGATCTGATTGCCGATACCACGGCCGGGATCGTCCGACAGCACATCTTCACGAAAGATCCTGCCAAAGCCGCCGCAGCACGGGGGCTTTTCAACCTCGCACCCGCCGGCCGCGCGACATGGCACAGCTACGCGCTTGCCCTTGTGCGCGAGGCCAGACGCCAGGGCCGGCCGCTGAAGCTCTCTGAAGAAAATATCCTTCCGATTCCGGCCGCGCAGTATCCGACCCCGGCGAAACGCCCGCAGAATTCCATGCTCGACACCGGCAAGATCCGCCGCCTACTCGGCCATGATTTGCCCGACTGGCAGCAGCCGCTCAAGGATTTCATTGCCCATTCACATCCGGCGTGAGAAACGAGGTGACATGACCTCCAAACGCAATCGCAAAGGCATTGTTCTCGCAGGCGGCTCGGGCACCCGGCTGCATCCTGCGACTATTGCCGTCAGCAAGCAGTTACTGCCGGTTTTCGACAAGCCGATGATCTACTATCCGTTGAGCGTGCTAATGCTCGCGGGCATCCGCGAAGTTCTGATCATCTCGACGCCGCAGGATACGCCGCGCTTCATCCAGCTGCTCGGCGACGGCTCGAAATGGGGCATGCAGCTCGACTATGCCGTGCAGGAGAAGCCGGAGGGCCTCGCCCAGGCGCTCACCATCGGCGCGCCGTTCATCAGCAATGACGATGTCGCGCTCGTTCTCGGCGACAACATCTTTCACGGCCACGGCCTGCTGTCGCATCTCAAGGAAGCGTCCACGCGCGAGCAGGGTGCGACTGTATTCGCCTATCGCGTCGACGATCCCGAACGTTACGGCGTGATCGAATTCGACGAGCAACACCGCGCACGCTCGATCGAGGAAAAGCCGAAGGCGCCGAAATCGCGCTTTGCGGTCACCGGCCTTTATTTCTACGATAACACCGCGATCGACTATGCGCGTTCGATCAAGCCATCCGCCCGTGGCGAGCTCGAGATCACCGACGTCAACCGCTGCTATCTGGAGAAAGGCGCGCTCAACGTTGCGGTGCTCGGCCGCGGCTTTGCGTGGCTCGATACCGGCACGCATGAATCGCTTCTGGAGGCGAGCCAGTTCGTGGCCACGCTCGAACACCGTCAGGGCATGAAGGTCGCCTGTCTGGAAGAGATCGCCTACAATCAGAAATGGATCAGCGCCGCGGAACTCGATGCGCAGGCAACGGCGCTCGGCAAGACTGCCTATGGCCACTACCTGAAATCGCTGCTGGATGGAGATTTCGCATGACGGCCGCAGCGGCAACACTCGATGGCGTCGTGGTGATCGAGCCGCAGGTATTCACCGACGCGCGTGGTTATTTTTTCGAGAGCTTCAACGCCGAGCGCTTCCGTGAACGCGTAGCCAGAGACGTGACCTTCGTGCAGGACAATCAGTCCCTGTCGCGCAAGGGCGTGGTGCGCGGCCTGCACTATCAGATCGCGCCGAAGGCTCAAGGCAAGCTGGTGCGGGCGCTGGCAGGCGAGATTTTCGACGTCGCCGTCGATATCCGGAAAGGCTCGAAGCAATTCGGCCAATGGTTCGGCACCATCCTCAGCGCGGAAAACAAGAAGCAGCTCTGGGTGCCGGAAGGATATGCCCACGGCTTTCAGGTGCTGAGCGAGACCGCCGAGGTGCTCTACAAGACCACCGACTTCTGGTCGGCCGCGCATGAGCGCGCCATCCGCTGGGACGACCCGACGCTTGCGATCGACTGGCCGCTCAAGGAGGGTTGCATCGTGTCGGGGAAAGACGGCGAAGCGCCGCTTCTTGCTGACGCGACGCTGTTCTGAGCGCACGCTTTGGCAGCCGCAATTTCGACACGTCATTGCCGGGCTTGACCCGGCAATCCATCCACTTTTTTAAAGATGGATGCGCGGATCAAGTCCGCGCATGACGACGGATGATTTCTCGCGTTAATGAACGCTCCCAAGCGGGACACACCGACATATTAAAACGGCGGGCTAAGGCCCGCCGTTTTCGTTGCTGCGATGATTCCGGCGCGTTACTTGCCGAGCCACACCGTGCCGGTTTTGTTGGTGACCGGCACGCCGACCGCGTTGCCGTACTCGGTCCACGAACCGTCATAGTTACGGACCTCGTAGCCGAGAATGCGCTTCAGCGCGAACCACGAGTGGCTCGAGCGCTCGCCGATGCGGCAATAGGTGATCACCGGCTTGGAGCCATCGACGCCCTTGTCGGCATAGATCTTGCGGATTTCATCGACCGGCTTGAAGGTGCCGTCATCGTTGACGATGGTGCCCCACGGCACGTTCTCCGCGCCCGGAATATGACCGGCGCGGATCGACAACTCCTTGACGCCTTCCGGCGCGAAAATCTTGCCGAGATATTCGTCGGGCGAGCGGATATCGATCAGCTTGCCGGCGACGCGGCCTTCGACGACATCGAGCACGTTGGAGAGCCGCGCGCGCAGCTTCTCGTTGCGCTCACTGAGCGTGATCTGCGAGGCAGCGAACGACGGCACATCCGCCGTCACCGGCAGCTTGCGGGCTTCCCACAGCTTGCGGCCGCCATCGAGCAGCTTGACCTGCGCACCGAGCCCATAGACGTCGAGCACCCACGCGCCCCAGGCCGCGAACCAGTTGTTGTGGTCGCCATAGATAACGATGGTGGTGTCGGCCTCGACGCCCGCCTTGCGCAGCGTCGCCTGCAGCTTCTCGCGCGAAGCGATATCCCGGTTCACCGTGTCGACGAGATCGACGTGCCAGTCGAGATTGACCGCGCCCGGAATGTGCGCGCTGGCATAGACGCCGGGATCGACGCTGACTTCGAAAATCCGCACCTTCGGATTGTTCAGATTGTCCTTGACCCAATCGGCCGTGACGAGAGGAGAATTTGCATTTGCCATATCGTACCCTTCTTTCAGTTGAGAGGCGGAGATCCGCGGTCGCATGGTGCGGCGACGGCCACTCCGCGGTGCTTGAAAATCAATCGTTGAAGTAACGGCCCTCCTTCACTTCCGCGACGTAACCGGCGCGGATGGCGAAGTCGCCGAAATGCTCGCCCGGCGTGCGCTCCCGCGCGAAATGGCCGAGCACCTTGTCGAGCGCGTCGAGGATGGCGCTCTCGCCGACATTTTCGAGATACATCTTGTTGAGGCGCTCGCCGTGAAAGCCGCCGCCGAGATAGAGATTGTATTTGCCCGGCGCACGGCCGGTCAGCGCGATCTCGGCAACGTAGGGCCGCGCGCAGCCGTTCGGGCATCCGGTCATGCGGATGGTGATCGGCTCGTCCGTCAGACCATATCGTTCGAGCAGCGGCTCGATCTTGCTGATGAGATCAGGCAGATAGCGCTCGCTCTCGGCCATCGCGAGGCCGCAGGTCGGCAGCGCGACGCAGGCCATCGAGTTGAGCCGCAACTGGCTCCGCGTCTCGAACGCATCGAGGCCATATTCCTTCATCACCTCCTCGATCGCCGGGCGGTCTTCCGGGGCGATGTCGGCGATGATGAGATTCTGGTTCGGCGTGATACGGAAATGGCCCTTGTGAACGCGGGCAATCTCGCGCAGGCCGTCCATCAGCGGCTGGCCGGGATGGTTGATCACGCGCCCGTTCTGGATGAACAGCGTGCAATGCCAGTGGCCGTCCTCGCCCTTGACCCAGCCAAGCGGATCGCTGTTCGAGGTGAAGGTGTAGAGCGCCGCCGGTGCGAGTTCGAAGCCGAGCCGGCGTTCGATCTCGGCCTTGATCCAGTCGAGACCCTTGTCGTCGATGGTGTACTTGAAGCGCGCATGGAGGCGATCGACACGGTCGCCATAGTCGCGCTGCACCGACATCACCGCATCGATGGTCTGGAACAATTTGTCGACACCAACATAGCCGATCACGCTCGCAAGACGCGGATAGGTTTTCGGCGCCTGATCGGTGCGACCGAGCCCGCCACCGATCGCGACGTTAAAGCCTGCAAGCTTGCCGCGCTTGACGATAGCAATGAAGCCGAGATCCTGCGCGTAGACGTCGATGTCGTTGGAGGGCGGCACCGCAAAGCCGATCTTGAATTTGCGCGGCATGTAGGTGCGGCCGTAGAACGGCTCCTCGCTGCCGTCCGGCGCCGACTTCACGGTCGAGGGATCGCGCTCCTCCTCGTACCAGATTTCGCGATAGGCGCCGGTGCGATGCAGCGCATGCTCGCTCGCCTGCTTGGCCAGCGCATAGACGTCGGCGTGCACCTTCGAGACCAGCGGATTGACGGTCGCCATCACGCCGCGGGTGTCGTCGCCGCAGGCGGCCTTGGTGTCGAGCACCACCTCGCGCAGCCCCTGCAGCGCGGGACGCAGGTGATGCTTGAGGACGCGATGAAGCTGGAAGGTCTGCCGCGTCGTCAGCCGCAGCGTGTTGCCCGCATAGGCGCGGCCGAGCTCGTCAAGCTTGAGCCACTGGCTCGTGCTGCAAACGCCGCCCGGCAACCGCACGCGCGCCATGAAGGAGTAAGCCGCTTCCAGCTTCTGGCGGCGGCGTTCGTCGCGGATGTCGCGGTCATCCTGCTGATAGATGCCGTGAAACTTCATCAGCTTGTTGTCGCTCGGATCGACCGCGAGCGTGATCGGATCGGCGAGGCTCTGCGCGATGGTGCCGCGAAGCTGATCGCTGTTGGCCTTCAGCGTCTCGTCCGGGCCGAGTTTGTCGAGCGGCTGGGAGACATCGCGGCTGCGATCGACCTTGACTTTCAAATCCATAACATCGTGCCCTTAGTAAACATCGAGCAGATAGCGGCGGTCGCGCTGCAGCGATGCGAGATAGTCCTTCGCGGCCTCATCGCTCAGCCCGCCATGCGTCTCGACGATATTGGCCAGTGCGCCGTGCACGTCGGGCGCCATCCGCGCGGCATCGCCGCAGACATAGAGATGCGCGCCCTCTTCGAGCCAGGCGGAGATGTCGCGGCCCTGCGCACGCAGGCGATCCTGCACATAGACCTTGTCGGCGCCGTCGCGCGAGAAGGCGATATCCATCCGGCTCAGCACGCCGCTCTTCAACAGCCCCTGCCACTCGACCTGATACAGAAAGTCGCTGCGGAAGTTGCGCTCGCCGAAGAACAGCCAGGAACGGCCGCTCGCGCCTTCCACCTCACGCTGCTGCATGAAGGCGCGATAGGGCGCAACGCCCGTGCCGGCGCCGATCATGATGATCGGCACGTCGTTCGTGGGCAGATGGAAATGCGCGCTCGGCTGGATATAGACCGGCAGCGTCGCATCCTCATCCGTGAGCGAGGCAAGATAGCCCGAGGCGACACCGGCGCGCGGCACATCGTGCAGATCGTAACGCACGGTGCTGACGGTGAGATGGACCTCATCGGGTGCGGCCGCGAGGCTCGAGGCAATCGAATAAAGCCGGGGCTGCAGCGGACGCAGACCCGCCAGCAGCGACGCCGGCTCGATCCCCGGCGCCGGGAAGCGCGTCACGATATCGAGGACATGATGCGTGTTGAGGAACGCGGTGCGCGCCGCACCCTCCTCCGGGCTCGCAAGCCGCTTCAGTTCGGCGGCGCCGGTGACGGACGCCCAATGCTCGATAAAGCGCGGCGTCGCGGCGGTGATCTCGAAGGCGCGATTGAGTGCATCCTGCAGCGAGAGCGTTTGCTGCTTCACCGTCACCGATGCATTCGGATCGAGCTTGAGCTGTTCGATGAGTGCCGCGACCACGGCGGAATCGTTGCGCGGCACGACGCCGAGCGCATCGCCCGGCTGATACGACAGGCCGGAGCCTTCCAGCGACAATTCGATATGCCGCGTCTCCTTGGAGGAGCCGCGCCCCGTCAGCACGATGTTGTCGATCACGCGCGCGGGGAACGGGTTCTTCTTGTCGAAGGCGCTGACGGCGACAGGCACGGCACCCGATGCAACAGCTACGGCTGCGGTAGCCGGGGTCGCAGCCGCTTGTGATGGCGCAAGGCGGCTCAGCATATCCGCATGCCAGGCGGCCGCGGGCTCCTCATAATCGACATCGCAATCGACGCGATCGGCAATGCGCTGCGCGCCCAGCTCCTCAAACCTGCGATCGATGCGCTTGCCCGCCTCGCAATATTTCTCGTACGTCGAATCGCCAAGCGCCAATACCGCGAAGCGCAGGTTCGGCAACTTCGGCGCCTTGCGGCTTTCCAGAAACTCGAAGAAGGCGACACCCGCCTGCGGCGGATCGCCTTCGCCATGGGTCGCGGTGACGACGATGAGGTCCTGCTCGTCCTTGAGGCCGCGCACCTTGTAGTCGGCCATGTTGGTGGCGCGGGCATCGATGCCCTGCGTCCTGGCGGCATCGGCAAGCGCCTTGGCGAGCGCCGCGCTGTTGCCGGTCTCGCTTGCGTAAAGAACGTTGAGCGTGCGGGTCGCAAGCGCAACGGGTGCCGCTGCCGCGACCGGCGGCGCGAGATTCGTCGCGGCCGCATTCGTACCAAGCCGGAACGCATCGCCAAGTCCGGAGAAGTAACCGCTGATCCACGTCACCTGCTCGGGCGACAGCGTCGCGGCGAGCGATCTGACATGCTGCCATTGATCTTCGGAGAGGCCTGGGCCCGGAAACATCTTTGTCATCGCAATCCTGCTCTTCGTGCAGCACGAACCCTACGGGCTCGCAGATTCTCTCTCGTCAAAAGCGGCTGCGCGACGTGGCCGTCACTGCGCAATCTGGTGAGAGACAAGTCGTTTTGCTACGTTGTATGCCGCTGTGCAAATGTGCGAGGCGATATAATCCGCAGCAACGAACACACGGAAAAATGCGCGAGAGAACGCTCTTTTGCTTTCCCGCGCGCACGCGAAACATCCTCACTGCGACGCGATCACGATCCGGAATATCTTTCTGCGCGCATGCGCGATTGACGCGTCAGCCACGTGGAAAAATTTTTTTTGATTGCACGCGCGCAAGGGCGCGTTCGGTCCGTTTTCCGGAACTTGCGCGCACGCACTCCGAACAGAGAGGCCAGCCAACCCCTCGACAGACCGCCGCGTCGGTCGGGACGTAAGACGGAGAGGCGGCCGGGTGTGGTGAGCCTTTCGAGCGGCGGCCCTGGGGCGGGCGCGAGCCTTCCCGCGGAAGCCTCCGACAGGGTCCCGTCATGACCCCGGCATCCCCGGACCACGACCAAAGCCCAATGCCTCGCCTACGGGTAACTACTACCTATGGCCCCCCTGCCCGGCCGGTAACCATGCGGGTATAAATTACCCCCTCCAGACACCAAAAAGCCTGGAACGAACCGGCTACCCCGATGTTAGTGAGCATTGGCGCGGCCTGAGCCCGCTCTTGAGGGATCATGGAATCTCCCGATCGCTACTCCGCGTCACTGACTGAAGATGGCCGCTACCGTCTCCTTGTCGAGGCAGTCATCGACTATGCCATCTACATGTTGGACCCCAACGGCACCATCACCAGCTGGAACCCCGGCGCACAGCGCCTGAAGGGCTATACGACCGACGAAATCATCGGCCAGCACTTCTCCCGCTTCTACTCGGCAGAGGACCGCAAGGACGGCCTGCCGGCACGGGCGCTGGAGACCGCGCGCCGCGAAGGCAAGTTCGAGAGCGAGGGCTGGCATATCCGCAAGGACGGCACCCGCTTCTGGGCCTATGTCGTCATCGACCCGATCCGCTCGCCCGACGGCACCGTGGTCGGCTACGCCAAGATCACCCGCGATCTCACCGAGCGGCGCAACTCGCAACTGCTGCTCGATCAGACCCGCGAAGCGCTCACGCATTCGCAGAAGATGGAAGCGATCGGCCAGCTCACCGGCGGCATCGCCCACGACTTCAATAATCTGCTGATGGCGGTGATGGGCAGCCTTGAACTGATGCGCAAGCGCCTGCCCGACGACCCCAAGCTTCATACCTTTCTCGAGAACGCCCTGCAGGGCGCGCGCCGCGGCGCCACGCTGACCCAGCGCATGCTCGCCTTCGCGCGCCGTCAGGATCTCGTGCAGGAAGCGATCGACATTCCCGCATTGGTGCGCGGCATGACCGATCTGCTGCAGCGTTCGCTCGGCCCCACCATCAACATCCAGACCCAGTTTCCGCTGGTGATGGCGCCGGCCTTCGCCGACTTCAACCAGCTCGAGATGGCGCTTCTCAATCTCGCGATGAACGCCCGCGACGCCATGCCGAAGGGCGGCGAGGTGATCATTTCGGCGCGCGAAGAAACCATCACCGAGAACAATCGGCTGCGGCTTCCGCCCGCGGATTACGTCTGCCTCAGCGTGCAGGACGCCGGCACCGGCATGGACGCCGAAACGCTGCGCCGTGCCTCGGAGCCGTTCTTCACCACCAAGGGCGCCGGCAAGGGCACAGGCCTCGGCCTGCCGATGGTGCATGGCCTCACCGAGCAATGCGGCGGCCGCTTCGTCCTGCAGAGCGCGGTCGGCAAGGGCACCACCGCCGAGGTGTGGCTGCCTGTCGCCAAGCCGAAACTGCCGGGTGTCGAAAAAGCGCTGCAGATCATGCAGACCCGCACCGACCAGGAATCGCTCGTGGTGCTCGCGGTCGATGACGATGCGCTGGTGCTGACCAATACGGTCGCGATGCTCGAAGACCTCGGCCATATCGGCGTTGCCGCCGCCTCGGCCACGGAAGCGCTGGAGATTCTGCGCACGCGGGACGGCATCGATCTCGTCATCACCGATCAGGCGATGCCGCAGACCACCGGCCTTGAACTCATCCAGTCGATCAAGGCGCAGTGGCCGCAGCTTCCAGTCATTCTCGCGACCGGCTTTGCCGAACTGGATCGCGGCGCAGGCGTGGGCGTGCCCAAACTCGCCAAGCCGTTCACGCAGGCCGATCTTGCGCGCGAGATTCTGGACGCAACCGGCAATCCGGCACGTCAGGATCAGAGCAGCATCATCCAGTTCCGGCAGGGCGCGGCTTCCTGAGCATACCGCGCCTTCCCGCTTGCCTTCGGCCGCGGGAATGCAAACAATCGCGCCATGACAACGACAGCCATCACACTGCGCCGCGCGTGTCTCGCGCTCGGCCTGTTCCTCTCCACCTTAAGCGCGGCATTGGCGCTCGCCACGTCGCCCGCAAATGCGCAGGAGCCCGCGCGGCTGCCGTTCACCGCGACGCTGTCGAATACCGCGCCACTTGCGTTCGGCATGGATCAGGAGAGCGTGGCGGCAGCTCTCGGCGCACCGCTCACTTATGTGCGGGGCTCACCCGGCAACGAGACCTTCGTCGTGATCCGCATGGTCAACGGCGACGGTTTCCTGTTCCGGAAAGATCCGCTCTATCTGCAATTCCGCCACGGCCGCCTCACCGGATGGAAAGGCAACTGGAGCCGCGACTGGCTCTGGCGAAACAAGGCGATTTTCTAGGCAATCGCTTGTTGACGAAGCCGCTTGAGGCGGCATCGCTGACAACACCCGCGATGCACTCCCTCTCCCCGTCGGGCAGAGGGTTGGGGTGAGGGGCTCTAAATGCCTCGATTGAATACCTAGTCCCCCTCACCCGGATCGCATACGCGATCCGACCTCTCCCCAACGGGGAGAGGTGAAGGAGACATCGCGGCAAAAACGATCAGAACTGATCGACGCCGTCTCTAGAACCAGCGCTCGCCGATGAGAAGGGTGTCGCCGGGCTTCAGCGTCGTCGCGAGCGGCACCATGCTGGTGAGCGGCCCCGCGGGATACGTCCGCGTCAGCTTCACTTCGCCGCGCTGCGCCCGCGGCGTAAAGCCGCCGGCAATCGCCACCGCGCTCTCCGCCGTCATGTTCGGCACATAAGGATACTGGCCGGGTGCAGTGACCTCGCCGAGAATGAAGAACGGCCGGTAGGCTTCGATCTCCACCGCCACATAGGGCTCGCGGATATAGCCGTGCTTGAGCCGCGCGGTGATAACGCCTGCAAGCTCGGCCGGCGACAACCCTTTGGCGCGCACCCCGCCGATCAGCGGCATGGTGATCGAACCGCCGGCATCGACCGCATAGGTATTGCTGAGCCCCTCCTGCCCGAACACGACGATGCGAAGCTTGTCGCCGGCATCGAGCCGGTAGGGCCCTTCAGTCGCGGCATAGGCGTTGGCAACGCGGGCCGGCATCACCGGGGCGCTACCCCGATAGGCAAGTGCATCGAGATCGGCGCGGGACGTCGAGACGGGCGTGGGGGTGCGCATGCAGCCCGACATCGCGAGCGCAAGAACGCCGGTCACGATCAACGACAAACGAGGGGCGCGCACCAACCGCTCCGATCCTGCCCTTCTTCAAATGAAGGGTTCGTCCCGGTTTGCCGCAACTATGGTTAACAAAGGGTAAGTGCGCCATTTCGCGCGCGCTGAGAACGCGCATGAAGTGTGTTACGCGCCGACGCCGGTGCCGATCTGGCAGGTGACGCCGGTGCCGCCGAGCCCGCAATAGCCGCCGGGATTCTTGGCGAGATATTGCTGGTGATAATCCTCGGCGAAATAGAAGTCGGCGAGCGGTGCGATCTCGGTGGTGATCGCCGGAAAGCCCTGCTCCGCCAGCGCCGCCTCATAGGCCGCTTTCGATGCGAGTGCGGCTTTCATCTGCGCCTCGCTCGTCGTGTAGATGGCCGAGCGATACTGCGTGCCGACATCGTTGCCCTGACGCATGCCCTGCGTCGGGTCGTGGCTCTCCCAGAACGTCTTCAGAAGGTCGTCATAGGAGATGGCGTTCGGGTCGAACACCACGAGCACCGCCTCGGTATGGCCGGTGAGGCCGCTGCAGGCTTCCTCATAGGTCGGGTTCGGCGTCGAACCGCCGGCATAGCCGACAGCCGTGACGTAAACCGCATCACCCAATTGCCAGAACTTGCGTTCCGCGCCCCAGAAGCAGCCGAGCCCGAACACAGCGGTCTCCAGGCCTGCGGGATAAGGCCCCTTCAAGGCATGGCCGTTGACGAAATGGCTTTGTGCGGTCGGGATCGGTTGCGGCCTGCCGGGCAGCGCGTCGGCGGCAGTCGGAATGGCGAGCGGTTTGCGGGCAAAAAACATGGGAGGCCTCCTGCGGCTGCCTCCCTATATAGGCGCTGTCGCCGTGTGTCGGGAGAGGAGCCTCAGTCGCGGCCGTAACCGATCAACGGCTTCGGCGGGCGGAACAACACAAGCAGAACGATGCCGACGACGCCGAGCACCACGCAGGCCGGCTGGTTCAGCACCACCTTGGCGACATGGTCCCAGAGAAAGGCCGAGGTCTCTTCAAGGCGAATCTGGAAGGCCCGCTGGCTCGCCTGATGGATGTCGTTCCAGAAATCGCCGAGGCGGGTCAGCCGCAGGGTCTGGTCCGCGATCGAACGCGCGCCGTCATAGACGAGGAAAATGAAAGCCCCCGCCAGCAGCAGCAGACCGATGAGGCGAAACAGACCGCGGATCATGAGCCCCCCTTGCCCGATGTCAGCGGCAATACCGGGCCGGGCCGTAAAATTCAACCGGAACCCCGGATTCCGCTGAAATCGGGCGGTTTTTCCGCTCGATCCGGGCGCTGATGCAGCCTCGATAGAGGGCTTGGGAAGTCGTTGACGGAAAACCACCGCCCCCTTATAAGGAGGCGCAATAGGCGGCGGAGAAATCCGGCCGCCGCTGTTCTTTAAGGCGCGTCCCCGAATCTCGCAGGCGCTTGCCTTCCGGGACGCGGAACATCAATTTCATTGCATCGGCTTTTGCCGAGCACGACCAGCCCGGCCTCTCTGACAGAGTGCCGCCGAAGGACGTAAAGAGACCATGGCCAATACGACTTCCGCCAAGAAGGCGACCCGCAAGATCGCCCGCCGCACCGCGGTCAACAAATCCCGCCGGACCCAGATGCGCGGATCGGTCCGCCTGGTCGAGGCCGCCATTCTGAAGGGCGACCGCGCCGCGGCCGTCGAGGCGATGAAGCAGGCAGAGCCGCAGCTCATGCGCGCCGCCCAGCGCAGCATCATTCACAAGAACACCGCGAGCCGGAAAGTCTCGCGTCTCGTTGCGCAGATCGCCAAGCTCGCGCAGTAAGATTTTTCGTCGCAGAACGATTCAAAGGCCCGGGTCTCCCGGGCCTTTTTGTTTGCGGCGATTTGTTTCCCGCGATCTCTTCTCTCGGTTGCACTTTCGTCGAGCGGTCACCGGTTACGGTCATCGCAGAGTGACGCATGCATGTTGCGACCTTCGCAACACCACGATCCGCTTCGTCTTTCGACGCACCACACGCGCAACCAACGCGTCATAACGGACGTCAAGGCGCGTACGCGCCGTGCGGCAACGCGCTTTCCGTCTGTCAACAGGCGAACGCTTGCGAGGCGCAGTTGCACACGGGAGTTACCCTATGTGGATGAACAGAAATTAGCGCGACTCGATAATCACTTATCGGCATAGCGCGACGAAGCACTTTGAAAACGCAATTTGCCGCCGGGCAAACGTAAACAATTTATGAAGGTTCTTTTTTCACGCGCCGGTTTTGCCACAACACTGGCTGCTCGCGAATCTCAACGGAGATTCAAAACCTTGGCGAATCGTTTCGTATGCGGGCGCAATGCATCGCCCGCACTTGCGTGCGCAATTTCCGCGCATGCAAAAAATCATTCCATTGCGGGAAGTTTAGCCTCGTGTATTTCTTACTCCGTCGCGGCGCCCCGCGGCTGATCGGATCGAGCGGTCGTTGAGAAAAACCGTCGATCGAAAAGACAACGGGCGGACGTGCAGTCTACGAGTGCAGGTTTAAGCGACGTATCCTCAGTGATGATGGAGACACAACTCACACGATTTGTGAGACCGGCTTGCTATGTCGAAATCGCCTTCTCTGTAACGGCTCGGCCGAAACGGAAGAAAAGTCGAAACGCAAAGCAGCCTCTTCGTCGGCGCCGAGGGTTGGAGTGGGGTACGGCTGGCGGATCGCAAACGGCAAGCAGGATGATCTTCGATCCTGTCGACGATTTGGGAACCGTGGCCACAGCAGGCCGCTGCGAACGACGCAGCTCAAAGGGGGAAGCTATGGCATTCGAGACGTCTTTCGACATCCTCGACGTTCATTGCTCGATCATGACCGGACCGGCTGAAAAGCGTCCGGCACGCGTCCTCCGCCATTGCATCCTGCGCCCTCCGAGTACGCGCTGACCCCCAGCCTTTCTTCCTTCAAAGAAACCCTTGCCAGACGGCGCTTTCTGCCGGCGGCGGAGCTT